>DASPZH010000320.1:0-3899 GCA_035636335.1 Streptosporangiaceae bacterium | reverse complement strand
GCGCCCGGTTGCGGCACACGGTCATCAGCCAGGCGCCCGGCCGATCAGGCACGCCCTGGAGCGGCCACCGGTCGAGCGCGGTCAGCAGCGTCTCCTGGACCACGTCCTCGGCGGTCTGCAGGTCGCCGACGATCCGCAGCGCGGCGCCGATGAGCATCGGCCACTCCTCGCGGAACACGTCCGCGAGCGCCGTCTCCGCCGACTCGTTCAACGCCTATCCCGACCCGGCGCCGCGGTGCTGAGCCGCAGCACGGTGACGCGGTAACCGCTCCTGCGCTCCCACTCACCGGCGAGCCGGTCCGCCGCCGCGTGCCCGCTGGCCCGGATGACCAGGCACGCCCGCAGGCCCGTGGCCGAGTCAGGCGGCACCGCGAACGCCCGCAGCAGGCCCCACCGGCGAAGCTGCTCGTGCCACACGGTCAGCGCGGCCACGTCGTGCGCGGCCCGGCGCGGCGACGTCTCGCCGCCGCCCGGCGGCCGCGCGCCGAGTAGCAGGAACTCGCTCATAGGCGCGGCACGATCTCGCGGACCTCGACCGAGCCGAACTCCGCGTTCGGGCAGCGCGCGGCGATCGCCACGGCCGCGTCCATGTCCGGCGCCTCGATGACGAAGTACCCGGCGATGACCTCCTTGGTCTCGGCGAACGGCCCGTCGAGGACTCGTTGCCGGCCCGCACGAGTACGGATCTTCTTCGCCTCCCGCACCGGGTGCAGCGGGGCCCCGCCCTTCAGCACGCCGTCGCCCACCAGGCCCATCGCGAACTCGCCCACACGCTGCACGGCGGCCTTGCGGTCGTCGTCGGTGGCCACCAGATCGGGATCCTCGGCCAGAATCAGCATGAACTGCATGTGCCGCCCCTTTCGCTGCTGGTATCCACTCTCACCTGTACGACACCAGCGAGCGCCGCGACTCGACAACGGGAGGCGAAGGAATTTCCCTGCCTCGCGTTGCCCGGCCTCGCGGTCGGGCCGGCCGGCTAGTAGGGGCCGGCCCGGCGGCTGGCGGACTTGCGGACGATGCGGATGATGAACACGATGAGGCCGCCGACGAACGCCAGGACCATCAGCGGCACCGACGGGAGGACGATCCCGACGACGCCGCGCGCGATGCTCCCGCCGATCGCCAGGTCGGCGCCGGTGACCGGGGCGCCGGCCGCGGTGACCCTGAACCTGCCCGGGTGGCCGATGTTCAGCGCGAGCACGGCGCGGCCGTGGTGCGAGCCGACGTTGTAGGTCACCGACGTCCGGTACTGGCTCAGGTTCGCGACCAACGCACCCGGCGACGCCGGCGCGACGTGGACGTTGAAGGACGGGATGTTCCCGCTCTGCGCACCGGGGCCCTCGTAGTAGACGCTGTAGCCGCCGCTGTGTCCCAGGCTCACCGTGCCGCCGGCGGGCAGCGGCACGCGCTGCAGGCCGTTGACCGTCCCGGCGAAGGAGAAGATGCCGTAGACCAGCCACGCGGCCGCGGCCGCGAAGATCAGCAGGGCGGCCAGATACCAGATTCGGCCCGGCCGCAGCTTGCGCGGCCCGGCCGGGGCGTAGCTCACCGGAGGCGGCTGAAATCCGCCTCCGGACGTGTAACCGGTCATGTCTGAGGTGTCCCCTCGATGACGGCACTTACCCGCGCTGGCCGCGCGGCCGGATGCCGCGGCCGAGGTAGGCGGGCCGGGCCAGGCTCGCGTGCTCGGTCAGCAGCGCGGCGACCGCGGCCCAGCGGTCGGGCGGCATCGCGGTCACCCGGCCGGCCGCGTCGTCCACGTGCAGGTACAGGTGCTCCCCGGTCGCCACCAGCGTCCCGTCGGCCCTGGTCAGCGCCGTGTGCACGCGCAGTCTCTTGACATCCGCGCCGACCAGGAGGCTGGCGGCCCCGAGCCGGTCGCCGGGCCCGCACTCGGCGAGGTAGCGGATGTGACACTCGGCCGTGTACATCGCCCGCCCGGTGCGCGCCCGGTAGCTCGCGCTCAGGCCGAGGTCGTCGAGCAGCACCTCGTTGGCCTCGCTCAGCACGATCGCGTAGCCGGCGTCGTGCAGGTGCCCGTTGTAGTCGATCCACTCCTCGCGGACATCGGTCCGGTACCGCGCGAACGCGCCGGGCGGCCGCGCCTGGTAAGGCACGGCGGTACTTGGCCAGCAGGACCAGCAGGTCGGCGAGGAAGTCGTCGCGCCGCCGCTCGAGCTGCCCGACCGTGACGCCGTCAAGCGCCTTATCCACGCCCGCGACCACCAGCTCGCGCAGCCGCGGGGTGAGCTCGGGTGCGGTCAGCCTGGTCCACGGCTCGAGCAGCGCCGGACCGAAGTGGTCGAGCATGTGCGCCATCCCGCCCTGCCCCCCGGCCAGGTGGAAGGTGAGCATCGGCCCCATCAGCGCCCACCGCAGCCCCGGTCCTTGCGTGATCGATTCGTCGATCTGCTGGACGGTCGCCTCCCCGGAGTCGATCATGTGCAGCGCCTCGCGCCACAATGCCTCCTGGAGCCGGTTGCCGACAAAGCCTGGCACCTCGCGCTCCATGGTCAGGCACACCTTGCCGGAGTGGGCGTAGAACGCCTCGGCCCAGGTCACCGCGGCCGGGTCGGTGTCACGGCCGCCGACGATCTCGACCAGCGGGATCAGGTACGGCGGGTTGAACGGGTGGCCGACCACGAACCTGCCCGGGCAGGTGGTGCGCGCCGCCATCTCCGTCATCATGAAACCCGAGGTGCTGGACGCGATCACCACGCCGGGGTGGGTGACGGCGTCGAGCTCGGCGAGCAGCGCGACCTTGGTGCCGAGCACCTCGGGCCCGGACTCCTGGACGAAGTCGGCGCCGGCCACCGCGTCGGCCAGGCGGCCCGCGAATCGCAGCCGGCCGGGGGAAGCGCCGTCGCGCAGGCCGAGCCGCTCGAGCGCTGGCCACGCGGCCTCGACCAGCGCGGTCAGCCGCTCCGCCGCGCCCGGGCCAGGGTCCCACGTCGCGACGTCATGTCCCATCCGCAGGAAGTGCGCCGCCCAGCCGGCTCCGATCACGCCGGCGCCGACGATGGCGACGGTCCGGACGTCGTCCGGTGGCCGGCGCCAGCCCGGGCTCACCAGCCGACCTGGTCGAGGCCCTTGAGCGCGAGGATCTCGCGCGCCTCGGCGGGGGTCGCGATGTCGAGCGAAAGCTCGCGCAGGATCCGCACGATCTTCGCGACCTGCTCGGCGTTGGACTGCGCGAGCCTGCCCTTGCCGATGAACAGGCCGTCCTCGAGCCCGACGCGCACGTGCGAGCCCATCACCGCGGACACGGTGATCATGTCGAACTGGTGGCGGCCCGCGCCGAGCACGGACCACTGCAGCGAGTCGCCGAACAGCCGGTCCGCGGTCGCCTTCAGGTGCGTGAGATGGTCGACCTCGGCGCCGATCCCGCCCATCACTCCCATGATCGTCTGGAGGAAGATCGGCGCCTCGACCAGGCCCTCGTCGCGGTAGTAGGCCAGCGTGTACAGGTGGCCGACGTCGTAGGCCTCGTACTCGAACCGCGCCCCGGTCGCCGCCCGCAGGTCGGTCAGCATGTGCTCGATGTCGGCGAACGTGCTGACGAACGGCTCGGTCCTGGTGCTCTCCAGGTACGGCTCCTCCCAGCCGAACTGCCACTTGCCGACGTACTTGCGGATCATCGGGAAGCTGCCGTAGTTGAACGTGCCCAGGTTCAGCGTGCACAGTTCGGGCTTGGTCTCGTAGATCACCCGCAGCCGGTCGGCGACCGACATGCCCGTCCCGCCGCCGCTGGTGATGCTGATGACCGCGTCGGTCTCGGCCTTGATGGCCTTGAGGTACTGCATGAAGACCGCGGGGTCGGCCGTCGGGCTGCCGTCCTTCGGGTCGCGGGCGTGCAGGTGGATCACGGACGCGCCCGCCTGCACCGCGGCTACCGACTG
>DASPZH010000319.1:0-2464 GCA_035636335.1 Streptosporangiaceae bacterium | reverse complement strand
CGACGGCGGGCTGGATGGGACAAGGCGCCTCCGGGTGGGTGCGCGGGGCGGCTGACTGGCCCTGGCGCACCCTGTGGATTCCGGGTGGATTCCGGCCTGGTTCGCGATGTGGCTGAGCGCGGGCGGCACTCCGCAGGTCCGTGACCTCAGCTTACGCGCGGCAGCCTGCGCGCGGCGCCAGCGCGCCTTGCTTCCGGCCCGCAGCGGCGCGTGCCGCGCCGTGTCAGGATATGGGGGTACTCGCGCGCGTCGCCCGCAAGCCCTGATCCGGGCGGCCCGGCGCGCGGTTGGCGGGACCCCTGACGGCGCCGCCGCGACGGCCGGGCGGTGGTAAGGTCACCCAGCTATGGCGTGTCAGGTCGTCTCCGCGCGATGCGCGAGCCTGGGCACCGCCGAGCCCTGAGGTGGCCGCGTCGTGACATCGGATTCCCCGCGTTCGTCAGCATCGCCCGCCGGCCCGGTCCCGCTGCAACAGCGGATCGCCGGCGAGATCGGCGTCCGCGAAGGGCAGGTGACGGCGGCGGTCGAACTGCTCGACGGCGGCGCGACGGTGCCGTTCATCGCCCGCTACCGCAAGGAAGCGACCGGGGCGCTGGACGACGCGCAGCTACGGACGCTCGAGGAGCGGTTGCACTACCTGCGTGAACTCGAAGAGCGCCGCGGCGCCATCCTCGAGTCGGTCCGCTCCCAGGGCAAGCTCGACAACGCGCTGGCCGCCCAGATCATGGCCGCCGATTCGAAGGCGCGCCTGGAAGACATTTACCTCCCGCACAGGCCCAAACGCAGGACCCGGGCGCAAATAGCTCGCGAGGCCGGCCTGGAGCCGCTGGCCGAGCTGCTGCTCGGCGATCCGTCAGCCGATCCGGTGGCCAGCGCCGCCGCCTTCGCCGGCCCTGACCGTGGTGTCGCCGACGGCGCCGCGGCCCTGGCCGGAGCGCAGGCGATCCTGGCCGAGCGGTTCTCCGAGGACGCGAACCTGATCGGCGTGCTACGTGAGCGGGTGTGGGCACGCGGCAGGCTGGTGGCCAGGGTCAGGGATGGCATGCAGCGGGCCGGTGCTAAGTTCGCCGACTACTTCGAGTTCGACGAGGCCTTCACCCGGCTGCCGTCGCACCGGATCCTGGCGCTGTACCGGGGCGAGAAGGAACAGGTGCTCGACCTCACGATGGACCCCGGCGACACCGCCGGGCCGGGCGGCGGCGGGCAGGTCGCGGGCGGGTTCAGCGAGTACGAGGCGCTGGTCGCCGAGCATGTCGGCGTCGCCGACCGGGGCAGGCCGGCCGACCGGTGGCTCGCCGAGACCGTCCGGCTGGCCTGGCGGGCCAGGATCCAGGTGCATCTCGGCGTTGACCTGCGGATGCGGCTGTGGCAGCGGGCCGAGGACGAGGCGGTGCGCGTGTTCGCGGCGAACCTGCGCGACGTGCTGCTCGCCGCTCCCGCCGGGGCCAGGACCACGATGGGCCTTGACCCCGGCCTGCGCACCGGGGTCAAGGTCACCGTGGTCGACGCCACCGGCAAGCCGGTCGCGGCCGACGCGATTTACCCGCACGAGCCGCGCCGCCAGTGGGACGCCTCGGTCGCCGTGCTGGCCAGGCTCGCCGCCGCGCACCACGTCGACCTGATCGCCATCGGCAACGGGACCGCCTCCAGGGAGACCGATCGGCTGGCCGCCGACCTGATCGGGCGCCATCCCGAGCTGAACCTGACCAAGGTGATGGTCTCCGAGGCAGGCGCGTCGGTCTACTCGGCATCGGCGTACGCGTCGCGCGAACTGCCCGCGATGGACGTGTCGCTGCGCGGAGCGGTGTCGATCGCGCGCCGCCTGCAGGACCCGCTCGCCGAGCTCGTGAAGATCGACCCGAAGGCCATCGGAGTCGGCCAGTACCAGCACGACGTGACGCAGGCCAAGCTCTCCCGGTCGCTGGACGCCGTGGTCGAGGACTGCGTCAACGCGGTCGGCGTCGACGTCAACATGGCCTCGCCGCCGCTGCTGTCGCGGGTGTCCGGAATCAGCGCGGGCCTGGCCGAGGCGATCGTCGCGCACCGGGACGAACGCGGCCCGTTCCGGGACCGCCAGGCGCTCAGGAAGGTGCCCAGGCTTGGGCCGAAGGCGTTCGAGCAGTGCGCGGGCTTCCTGCGGATCACCGGCGGCGACGACCCGCTCGACGTGTCGAGCGTGCACCCGGAGGCCTACCCGGTCGTGCGCCGGATCCTGGCCGCGGCGGGAACGCCGGTCAGCGGGCTGATCGGCAACACGCGGGTGCTGCGCTCGCTGCGAGCCGATCAGTTCACCGACGAGAGGTTCGGCCTGCCTACGGTGACCGACATCCTGCGCGAGCTGGAGAAACCGGGTCGCGACCCGCGCCCGGCGTTCACGACGGCGGCGTTCCGCGAGGACGTCGAGACGCTGGCCGACCTCGCGCCGGGCATGGTGCTCGAGGGCGTGGTCACCAACGTGGCCGCG
>DASPZH010000318.1:0-6783 GCA_035636335.1 Streptosporangiaceae bacterium | reverse complement strand
GTATTGGCCGAGCAGTCGGCCGGCCGGCTGGCCGACCTGGTCCCGATCAGGTACGGCCGGATGCTGGCCTCGCCGTTCTCCTACTTCCGTGGCGCGGCGCTGCCGATGGCCAGCGACCTGTCGGCGACGCCGGTGACCGGTCTTGCCGTGCAGGCGTGCGGCGACGCGCACCTGGGCAACTTCGGCCTGTTCGGCTCGGCCGAGCGCCGCCTGGTGTTCGACATCAACGACTTCGACGAGACGCTGCCCGGCCCGTGGGAGTGGGACGTTAAGCGGCTCGCGGCGAGCCTGGAGATCGCGGCGCGGGACAACGGCATCGGCAAGCGGGAGCGCACTGCCATGGTGCGGGCGGCGGCGGCCAGATACCGGATCGCCATGCGCGCGTTCGCGGGCCAGTCGAACCTTGAGGTCTTCTACGCCAGCGCCGACAGCGACGAGGTGCAGCGGCGGCTGCGGAGCCGGCTGACCACGCAGCAGCGCTCGCGGCTGGCCAAGGGCGTCGCCAGGGCCAGGACCAGGGACAGCATGCAGGCACTCGACAAG
Organism: Streptosporangiaceae bacterium; assembly: GCA_035636335.1. GTDB lineage: Bacteria > Actinomycetota > Actinomycetes > Streptosporangiales > Streptosporangiaceae > Chersky-822. The sequence continues at coordinate 6,240 of DASPZH010000318.1, read as the reverse complement.
CTGACGCGGGTCGTGGACGGCAAGCCGCGGATCGTCGCCGACCCGCCGCTCGTGGTTCCGCTGTCCAGCCTGCTCCCCGCCGACTCCGATTCCTCGGGGATAGAGAAGCTGCTGGTCGCCGGGCTCGACGGCTACAAGCGGACGCTCTCCGCCGACCGCAGGTACCTGCTCGACCAGTATCGGTCCGAGTTCGCCGACGTCGCGCGCAAGGTGGTCGGCGTAGGCAGCGTCGGCACCAGGTGCTGGATCATGCTCATGCTCGGCCGCGACGAGTCCGACCCGCTGTTCCTGCAGATGAAGGAGGCCGGGCCGTCCGTGCTCAGCGCGTTCGCCGGCCGGAGCAGGTTCGACAACCAGGGGCAGCGGGTCGTCGAGGGGCAGCGGCTGATGCAGGCGGCCAGCGACGCCTTCCTCGGCTGGCACCGGATGAACCCCGCGCCAGACGGGGTCAGGCGGGACTTCTACATCCGCCAGCTTCGGGACTGGAAGTTCTCGCTCGATGCCCAGGCCATGGCGCCGAGCGGGCTGTCGGACTACGGCGAGGTGTGCGGCTGGACGCTGGCCAGGGCGCACGCGCGGTCGGGCGACCGGATCGCGATCGCCGCCTATCTCGGCACCTCGGACACGTTCGACCGGGCGATCGCCGAGTTCGCCGCGAGCTATGCCGACCTGAACGAGCGTGACTTCGCCGCTCTCGGCGAGGCGGCGGCGTCGGGCCGGGTGCTCGCCCAGCGGGGTGTGTGAAGCTCACCCGCCGCAGGTGACGCACGGCGGCGGGGCCGCCGGTCCGATGACACGAAACTGGGTCCTGAACCGGCGTGCGGTCGCGAACCCTGGCCGGTGATGGCGACGAGGCATCGGGCGCCGCGGGCCGTCACTCTCCGAGGCCCGAGCTGAGCTTGAGTCGCCGCTCCTCGAGCGCGGTCAGCTCGGCCTGGAGGCGTCTAATCTCGCGGTTGACGCGCGCCAGCTCGGCCCTGGCTTGCTGTTCGTTGACGTACCGGTCACCATGGGCTGTCCGGGCGAGAGCCTCGACCTCGCGCCGGAGCAGTCTCAGCCACGGGTTCCCGTGCATCGCGGCTTGGCGGTAGTGGAGCGTGCCCGCGTCGATCGCGCCGTAGATCTCGTCCTGGGTCAGCCCGAACTCCTGGCGCGCGGTCTTGTCGCTCAGCGTTGCGCCCTTGCGCCGCCATTCTTCACCCTGATAGTCCATGGCTGATCCTCGGCTGATCCTCGTGGCGGCCGCGGCGGGTTCCGGCAGGTCTGGGGCCCGGCCGCCCGGCCATGGTAAGTCCGCTGCGGCTGCCCCGTGCACATTCCGGCACCTACGTCGTGCTCGGTCATGCTGGTCGCCTGCCAGGGCCGGCTGCGGGTCTGGCCCGGCGGGCCGGGGTGCTCGCCCAGGCGGCGTGTGAAGCTCACCCGCCGCAGGTGACGCGCGGCAGCGCGGCCGCCGGTCTACTGGGAAGCGTGATCATGCACGATCGAAACGGAGGTTTTCCATGCCCGCAGCTACGCCAGTGCTCGACACGCTCGCCGACATCAACACGGCCTCGATCGAGCACACCCATCTGATGCCGCGCGAGCTGATGCTCGCCAGGCTCGCCGCCCTGGTCGCGGTCGACGCGCCGCCCGGGTCCTACCTCGCGAACGCAGGCCCGGCCACTGACAGCGGGATCACCGAGCAGGACGTGCAGGACATCCTGATCGCGGTCGCGCCGGTGGTCGGCACGGCCAAGGTCGTCTCGGCGGGCGGGAACCTGATGCGGGCGCTCGGCTTCGCCATCGCGGTCGCCGAGGACGAGGCAACGAACGGAATCTAGCCCGCGAAACGGCCTGGCCGGGACGACCGCACGGTCGTCCCGGCCAGGCCTTCGCCTTCCTGGCGGAAGCGCGCTCCCGGCCCGGCCGAGCCTTCTGCGCCTGGCAAGTCGGCCGCGGCCAGCCGAGTCTTCGGCGGCTGGCCGGCCCTCCGTGCCGGAACGAGCCGCCCGTGGCGGCCGAGACTGTCGTGACCTGCGCATAACCTGAGGCGCGTGCGCCCACATGACCTCGTCCTGCTGCATGGCCAGCCGGGGCTCGGCGCCGAGTGGCGGCAGGTGCTCGGCCGGCTGCCGGAGCAGATCCGGGCGGTCGCGCCCGACCGTCCCGGTCACGGATCGAGCAGGCAGGCCGGCGGCGGGATGGACGTCAACGCGGCCGCGGTGCTGGCCGAGCTCGACGCCCGCGGCATCGAGCGCGCCGTGCTGGCCGGCCACTCCTACGGTGGCGGCGTCGCGCTGAGCGTCGCGGCCCGCGCGCCGGAACGGGTCGAGGCGCTGGTCTTGCTCGCCAGCGTCGGTCCCGACTGCCTCAACGGCTGGGACCGGCTGCTCGCCGCCCCGGTGGCCGGGCCGGTGTGCTCGCTGTTCGCCTGGAAGCTGACGCCATGGCTGGCTCGCGCCAGGCTGCGCCGCCCGATCAGGACGCTGGGCGCCGAGGCCGCCGCACGTCGGCACGTCAACACCTACGTCTGGGGATTCACCCGCTGGGACCACGGCCCGCTGTGGCGTACGTTCCTCGCCGAGCAGCGAGCCCTGATAGAGGAGGCCAGGCACCTCGCCGCGCTGGCGGCTCAGGTCAGGGTGCCGGTGCTGCTGCTAGCCGACCGCGAGGACACGCTGGTGCCGTTCCGCACGGCGGTCGCGCTCAGTCGGTCGCTGCCCGATGCCAGACTGGTTCCGATCGATGGCGCCGGGCATCACCTGCCGCTGCGCGCACCGGCCGAGGTGGTCGGCGAGATATCCGGGTTCCTCGAGTCGCTCGACGCGCCGACTAGGGCAGGCGAGCAAGCCTGAACGGCCGTGCGGCTCGGTCGAGCCGCACGGCCGCCAGACAATCTGGTGAGGGCGCGTCCTAGAGCGGGCGCACCTGCTCGGCCTGGGGGCCCTTGGCGCCCTGGCCGGCAGTGAACTCGACCCGCTGGTTCTCCTCGAGGTTACGGAACCCGTCGGTGAGGATGGCGGTGTGGTGAACGAAGACGTCGGCGCCGCCGTCGTCCGGTGCGATGAAGCCGTAACCCTTGCTTGAGTTGAACCACTTCACGGTGCCCTGAGGCATGTACTTACTCCTAGATTGCGATCTTCGGGATCCACAAACGATGACATCCCGGGCTGCACGACCGCCTGCCCCATCCCGAAGTCCCAGCTCCGGGGGTCCAGGACGCCCGCTGTCTAGTTTCGCAGGCGCTGTGACACGTGCACGAACCTTCGACGACAACCAAGCCCATCTAACACCATCGCCTGCTCGATTGTTCCGTGTCCCCAAGGAAGAGTCGGCCTGGCCGGCCATTTGGACCCCGATGCCGGACTTTGTCGCCGCGGCCGGGGCCGGCGCGGGCCGGATCAGCGGAGCCGCTCCGCGCACATGACGTCCGCCCGGTACGGGATACCGACGCGGCGCCGGCTGGTCTCGGGGTGCGTGCGCAGGATCGCGCGGATTTCGTCGAGTATGGCTCGCTGGCGGTCCGGCGGCAGCGCGGCGATGTGGCTGACGCTCCGCAACCGGTCGACGACGTCGGCGTGCGTGCCGAAGTGCACGTGCGAGAAGGTGGCTCGCGTCCACGCGGACCAGGTGCCGTCGCTGCCGCGGGTCAGATACTCCTCGCTTCCTCCGGGCGAGCCGTCCGTCCGGTCCGGATCCAGCCGGGACGCCCCGCCGTCCTGCTCGCGCCAGGGCGCGTGTCCCTCCACCCTGTCCATCACCGACCAGATCTCGTTGACCCAGCCGACGCCGCGGTCGCGCATGTTCCTGATCACCCCCAGGCGCCCGCCGGACCGGATCACCCGGGCGAGCTCGGCCAGCGCCCGGTCGGCGTCGAACCAGTGGAAAGCCTGGGCCACGACGACCGCGTCGAGCGAACGGGCCGCGAACGGGAGCGCCTCGGCCACCCCGGCCAGCAGCGGGACGCCGGGCAGCCGGGCGCGCAGCCGCTCGCCCATCGCGGCGACCGGCTCGACCGCGACGAGCCGCGCGCCGGCCCCGGCGACCAGCGTGGTCAGCTTGCCGGTACCCGCGGCCAGGTCGACGATCCGCCGGCCAGGCCCGATGCCGAGGTTGTCGATCAGCCATCCGACGGCGTCGGGCGGGTAGGACGGCCGCGCCCGGTCGTACGCCTCAGCCTCGGCCGCGAAGCCGCGGTAGGCCACCTCGTGGACCTCGGGAACCTCCCGCCTCCCGCCGCCGTGCTGCTCGTGCGTCATGTCCGCGCGCCTTCCTGGGCTTGCCAGCCCGCCGGGGCCGGACCACCGTGACACGATACGGGCATGAGCGAGCAGACCAGTGTGAGCCAGCCGCTCCGCCGTGCTGATGCGTCGCGCGTGTTGACCAGCCTGGGCTGGCGCTACATACTCGGGCTCGCGCGGACGACGGTCCGCACCGGGTCAATGCGCCGGGCGGCGGACGCCGCGGCGAGCATCGTCCAGCAGTGCGGCCAGGAGGCCGACTGCCGGCTGCTGATCGACATCCGGGACGGCTACCTGATCCTCACGGTTCGCAGTCCCGTCAGCGGGTTCCTGGCCGCGGACGAGGTCGCCCTGGTCCGCCGGGTGTCCGCGATCGTGACCGGGCTCGGGCTGCGAGCCGATCCGCTGACCGGCTCGGGCGAGCTCCGGTCGGTTCAGATGCTGGAGATCGCGATCGACGCGATGGACATCGCCTCGATCCGGCCATTCTGGCGGGCCGTGCTCGGGTATCTCCCCGAGCCAGGCCGCGACGGCCCGCAGGACGCGATCGTCGACCCGGACGCGCAGTCGCCCGCGATCTGGTTCCAGCAGATGACCGAGCCGCGCCCGCAGCGCAACCGGATCCACCTGGACATCTCGGTGCCGCACGACGAGGCGCACCGCCGGATCGAGGCCGCGCTCGGCGCGGGTGGCGTGCTGGTGTCCGACTCGGCCGCGCCCGCCTTCTGGGTGCTGGCCGACGCCGAGGGCAACGAGGCGTGCATCACCACCTGGCAGGGCAGGGACGTTTAGGCAGGTGTTGACGGCACGTTTATATGGACACCAAGTCATGATCAACGGCCATGCTCTTTCTCCACCGCTCTCCTGCACAGCTGCGGTCCCTGCGGGCCCGGAGCCGCTGTCCATCGCTGGCAGCCGTCTGGAGCTGCTGGAGGCGGCGACCACGGTGACGGAATGTGACTGGATGCGGCGCTACGGCCGCGCCAGACCGCGCGTGTGAGGCTCGATATGTGCACTCGTCTGGCAACCGTCGCGGCCTGTCGGCCGACACAGAAATGGCATGTACGGGCCGACCCGATTTGATGGTCAGCTCTCGTCCGCCGGCAACCGGTGGCGGCCTGGAACGGCGGGAGGCAGCCGGTCCGGCTGGCCGAGGCGGCACGCGTACCTGTCGCTGCTGAACGGCTGCGGATCGCGACCTTGCGGCGGCACGGGCTGGTGACCGGGGCCATCGCGGCCAGGCTCGGCAGGGCCGTCCGCGAGCTAGGCGGGGGTGAGAAGGCAGCTTCAGCGTTCATCAGGATGCCTTGTCCACCTGGAGGCAGTGCAGGAACTCCGAGTTTGCGTGCAATGTTTTCCGGTGTTCAGTCGTAGAAGTAATGTGGGTGCACCCCGAGGAGGCACTGCCGGTGGTGGATGCACGCGAGGCCTTTGAGGAATTCGCGCGTGATCGTTCTGCGCATCTGTTCCGGCTGGCGCTGATGCTGAGCGGCTGGAATGAGGCAGTCGCGCAGGATCTGCTTCAGGTGGCGCTTGAGCGCGCCTGCGGCCGCCGGCGGATGTTGTTCGGAGATGGGGCCTCGGCGGAGCCGTATGTCCGCCGGGTCCTGGTGAACGCCGCGACTGACTGGCGCCGGTCACTGCGGCGCCGGCCGGAACAGCCACTGGGTGCGGACGCCGCCGGCCCGGTCCTCAGGGACGAGACCGCCCTGGTCGACGATCGCGATCTTCTGCTCCGGGCGCTTTCTGGCCTGCCGCCGAAGCAGCGGGCTGTCCTGGTCCTGCGGTACTGGGAGGAACTGCCGGACTCGGAGATCGCCGCAGCGCTGAACTGCACTGTCGGGACGGTCAGGAGCCAGGCCTCGCGGGCGCTGGCCCGGCTGCGGCAGCAAGCCGGACGTCCGCCAGCCCAGGGGTCTGCGTATTCGCGGAGAGGTGAGCAGCATGACCGATCTTGACGGCCGGATCAGGGAAGCGCTAGACGCTTCGGTCGCTGACGTCCTGCCGCCGGCCGGCG
>DASPZH010000317.1:0-2996 GCA_035636335.1 Streptosporangiaceae bacterium | reverse complement strand
GTGACCGAGCGGGTCGCCGCGAAGTTCGAGGGCCGCGAGAACGAGATCGGCGGGGCGTTCAGGGCCCTGACCAAGAAGCTGGTCAGGGAGCGGATCACCAGGGATGGCGTGCGTATCGACGGGCGCGGGCTGGCCGACATCAGGCAGCTTTCGGCGGAGGCGGGCGTGCTGCCGCGAGTCCACGGCTCGGCGCTGTTCGAGCGCGGCGAGACCCAGGTGCTCGGCGTGACCACGCTGAACATGCTCCGGATGGAGCAGATGATCGACACGCTCAATCCCGACCGGACCAAGCGCTACATGCACAACTACAACATGCCGCCGTACTCCACCGGCGAGACCGGCCGGGTCGGATCGCCGAAGCGGCGCGAGATCGGGCACGGCGCGCTGGCCGAGCGGGCCCTGATCCCCGTGCTGCCGACCCGCGAGGAGTTCCCGTACGCGATCCGGCAGGTCTCCGAGGCCATCGGGTCGAACGGCTCCACCTCGATGGGATCGGTCTGCGCCTCGACGATGTCGCTGCTCGACGCCGGCGTCCCGCTCAGGGACATGGTGGCCGGCATCGCGATGGGCCTGATCCACGAGGGCGGCAGCTACGTCACGCTGACCGACATCCTGGGCGCCGAGGACGCGTTCGGCGACATGGACTTCAAGGTCGCCGGCACCAAGGACGTCATTACCGCCCTGCAGCTCGACACCAAGCTCGGCGGCATCCCCGCGTCGGTGCTCGGGGCCGCGCTGACGCAGGCCCGTGACGCCAGGCTGACGATTCTCGGGGTGATGCGCGAGGCGATCAGCGCGCCTGCCGACATGAGCGAGTACGCGCCGCGGATCATCACGGTCAAGGTCCCGGTCGACAAGATCGGCGAGGTCATCGGCCCGAAGGGCAAGATGATCAACTCGATCCAGGAGGACACGGGCGCCGAGATCACGATCGAGGACGACGGCACCATCTACATCGGCGCCACCGACGGCACCTCCGCCGAGGCCGCGCGGACGGCGATCAACGCGATCGCCAACCCGCACATCCCCGAGGTCGGTGAGCGCTTCCTCGGGACCGTGGTGAAGACCACCGCGTTCGGCGCGTTCGTGTCGCTGCTGCCCGGCAAGGACGGGCTGCTGCACATCACCCAGATCCGCAAGCTGCACGGCGGGGTGCGGATCGAGAACGTCGACGACGTGATCAAGGTGGGCGACAAGATCCAGGTCGAGATCCGCGAGGTCGACGACCGGGGCAAGCTGTCGCTGGTGCCGGTCGAGGTCGTCGAACGCGAGGCAGCGGGCGAGGATCTCGGCGGCGGCGACCGCGACCGCGGAGACCGCGGAGACCGCGGAGACCGCGGTGACCGCGGCGAGCGGAGCCGGGACCGCGGCGACCGGGGCGACCGCGGGCGCGGTGGCGAACGCCGAGGCGGCGAGCACTACCGCACCAGGCACCGCGAGCGCGAGTCCGGCAACTCATGACCGCTCCACGGGGGGGTTCCGGGGGGTCGTCCCCCCGGAACGGCGCTGGCGGGCGGCGGCCCGAAGGCACCGAGCGGCTGTCCGACGGCGAGGGCGTCGTCTGCCGCACGGTGCTGCCCGGCGGGCTGCGGATCATCACGGAGTCGCTGCCGTCGGTCAGGTCGGCGTCGTTCGGGATCTGGGCCGGCGTCGGATCGCGCGACGAGGACCTCAGCCACGCCGGCGCGACGCACTACCTGGAGCACCTGCTGTTCAAGGGCACGGCCAGGCGGTCGGCGCTGGACATCTCGGCGGCGATCGACGCGGTCGGCGGCGAGCTGAACGCGTTCACCGCCAAGGAGTACACCTGCTACTACGCCAGGGTGCTCGACGCCGACCTGCCGCTGGCGATCGACGTGCTGGCCGACATGGTGACCGGGTCGCTGCTCGAGCGCAGCGAGGTCGAGGCGGAGCGCGCGGTGATACTCGAAGAGATCGCCATGACCGAGGACGACCCGTCCGACACCGCGCACGAGGCCTTCGGCTGGCAGTTGTTCGGCGACACCCCGCTCGGCCGGCCGATCCTCGGCACCGCCGACTCGATCAACGCGATCTCCAGGAACCAGATCTCCGAGCACTACGCGGCCAGGTACGTGCCGGAGAACCTGGTCGTGGCGGCCGCCGGGCGGCTCGACCACGACGAGGTGGTCGAGCTCACCAGCCACTGTTTCGCCGGCGCCATGAAGGAGCACGCGGTGCCGGCCGCGCCGAGGCTGCCCGGCAGGGCGGCGCCGGAGGTCGGCGTCGGCACCGGCGTCCGGCTGATCTCACGGCCGATCGAGCAGGCGAACCTGGTGCTCGGCTGCGCCGGGCTGGCCAGGACCGATGATCGGCGGTTCACGCTCGGCGTGCTGAACGCGGCGCTCGGCGGCGGGATGTCGTCGCGGCTGTTCCAGGAGATCAGGGAGAAGCGCGGGCTCGCGTACTCGGTCTACAGCTTCAACTCCCAGCACGCCGACATCGGCATGTGGGGCATCTACGCGGGCTGCCTGCCGGCCAAGGCCGACGAGGTCCTGGCGATCTGCACCGAGGAGATCGCGAAGGTCTGCGACAGCGGCCTGACCAAGGAGGAGCTCGACCGCGGCAAGGGCCAGCTCCGGGGCTCGATCGTGCTCGGCCTCGAGGACCCGGCCTCCCGGATGACCAGGATCGGCAAGTCCGAGCTCGTCTACCCCAAGCTGGAGCCGGTCGACGAGATCCTGGCCAGGATCGACGCCGTGACCCTCGACGACGTGCGCGAAGTGGCCGTCGCCATCCTGTCCCAGCCGAAGGCGCTGGCCGTGGTCGGTCCCTACGACGACGCCGACTCGTTCGCGGCGGCCGTCGCCGCCTGAGCGAGCTGGCGGCCAGCGCGCTCGCGGCCAGAGCGGTGGCGGCCAGAGCGCGCTGACGCCTGGACGGACCGGCGGCCTGAGTCGGCCAGCTCGGAAGGAGCAGTACCGTGATCAAGGTCGGAGTGCTCGGTGCCAAGGGCCGGATGGGGTCACTGGTGGGCC
>DASPZH010000316.1:0-1694 GCA_035636335.1 Streptosporangiaceae bacterium | reverse complement strand
CGCGAGATCTGGTATCTGTGCCGCCAGTACAGCGCCGCCGACGCGCTGGCGATGGGCCTGGTCAACGCCGTCGTGCCGCTCGCCGACCTGGAGGCGGAGACCGTCTCGTGGGCCCGCGAGCTGCTGGAGAAGTCGCCGCTGGCGCTGCGGATGCTCAAGGGGGCGCTGAACGCGTTCACCGACGGGGCGGCCGGGCTGCAGCAGTTCGCGGGCGACGCGACGCTGCTGTACTACATGAGCGAGGAGGCCCAGGAGGGCCGCGACGCCTACGTGAACCGGCGGGCTCCCGACTTCTCCAGGTTCCCGCGCCGGCCGTGAGCCAACTCGAGACCGGCCACCTCGACGGGAGTCCGCGGGAGCTGCTGGCCGGGCTGCTGCCGACGCTGCGCGCCTTCGCGATCCCGATGCGGAACCGGTTCCGCGGCATCACCGTCCGCGAGGGCGCGCTGCTGCGCGGGCCGGCCGGCTGGGGTGAGTTCTCGCCGTTCGCCGAGTACGGCCCGGCCGAGAGCTCCCGCTGGCTGGCCAGCGCGATCGAGTCCGCGACGGCCGGCTGGCCGGCGGCGGTCAGGACCGCGGTCGGGGTCAACGTGACGGTTCCGGCACTCGGGCCGCGGGCCGCGCACGAGATCGCCGCCCGGTCGGGCTGCCGGACCGCGAAGGTGAAGGTCGCCGAGCCCGGGCAGGGCGAGCGCGACGACGTCGAGCGGGTCGCCGCGGTGCGGGACGCGCTCGGACCTGCCGGGCGGATCCGGGTGGACGCCAACGGCGGCTGGGACGTGCCGCAGGCGGCGGCCATGCTCCGGCGGCTCGGCAGGTTCGGCCTGGAGTACGCCGAGCAGCCGTGCGCGACGCTGGGCGAGCTGGCCAGGCTGCGCCGCCTCGTCGACGTCCCGCTAGCGGCCGACGAGTCGATACGCAAGGCATCCGACCCGCTGGCCGTGCGCGCGGCGGGCGCCGCGGACATCGTCGTGCTGAAGGTGGCGCCGCTCGGCGGGGTACGGTCGGCCTTGCGGGTCGCGGCCGCGTGCGGGCTGCCCGTGGTGGTGTCGAGCGCGGTCGAGTCGTCGGTCGGCCTGGCCGCGGGCGTCGCGCTCGCCGCCGCGCTGCCCGCGCTCGACTACGACTGCGGCCTCGCGACGATGAGCCTGCTCGCCGGCGACGTGACCGCCGACCCGCTCGTCCCGGCGGGCGGGATGCTGCCGGTGCGGCGGGTCGAGATTGATGTTCAACGGCTCGCTGCCTGGGAATGTGACCCGCAGCGCTGGTGCGAGCGGGCGCTGGCCGCCGCGGAGTTCCTCGGGTGAGCCGTTGAACCCGGCGACGGCGCTGGCCGCGGCCCTCGCCGACGAGCTGGTCCGGTGCGGGCTGCGGGAGGTCGTGGTCGCGCCCGGGTCGCGCAGCGCGCCGCTGGCGATGGAGTTCCACCGCCGCGCGGAGGCCGGCGACGTGCGGCTGAGCGTGCGCATCGACGAGCGCAGCGCGGCGTTCTGCGCGCTCGGGCTGGCCAAGGCGAGCGGCCGGCCGGTCGCCGTGGTGTGCACGTCAGGCACCGCGGCCGCGCACTTCCACGCGGCCGTGATCGAGGCGGACGAGTCGGCGGTCCCGCTGGTCGTGCTGACCGCCGACCGGCCGCCCGAGCTCCGCGGCACCGGGGCCAACCAGACGGTCGACCAACTCCGGCTGTACGGGCC
>DASPZH010000315.1:0-4406 GCA_035636335.1 Streptosporangiaceae bacterium | reverse complement strand
CGGGACAGCGCCTCGCGGGCGAGATCCTCCCGGCCGGCCCCGAGCGACTCCCTGGCCTGGCGGTCAAGCTTGTCGGTGGTCTGCTGGACCTGGTTCATCTGCAGTTCGATACGCTTACGCGAGGTGGCCACGTCGGCCACTCCGCGCCGCACCTTCTGAAGCAGCTCAAGCTGCGTCTGGTAGGAGTAGTCCAGGGTTTCCCGCGGATCTTCCATCTTGTCAAGCGTCTTATTGGCCTTGGCCCTGAAGATCGTCGAAACCCGCTTCATCACGCCCATAAGCGCGGCCTTCCCCTCATCCTGTTAAACCGGTGCGGCTCCGGCGGCCCGCCGAAACCGGTCGGTCCGGCGCGGCAACGGGATTCCTCGCCAGATGCTGGATTCCCAGCCTATGACCTCGGACCGGGATCGTCATCACGGCGGCCTGGCGAAAGCACGGTATCTGGCACCACGCGGGGCCGGCGCGCGTTCTGGGAGGTTCGTCCTTTCGTCCCCGGTAGGCTGTCAGCGTGTTCCGACGACGCGCCGCCGCCGCGCCGGCTTTGCTGGACGGCGACCAGGTACCAGAGGCCTCCGGCCAGCCATCCAAGCAGGCGGGCAAGGGCCGGCCGACGCCCAAGCGCAGCGAGGTGGAGCGGCGCAGGCGGCAGCCGTACGCCGCCCCGCCGACCGACAAGAAGACCGCGGCGGCGCAGTCGCGCGAGCGCAGGCGAGCCGACCAGCAGCGCAAGATGGACGCCATGCGCCGGGGCGAGGAGTGGGCGCTCCCGCCCCGGGACCGCGGCCCGGTACGCGCGCTGGCCAGGGACTATGTCGACTCGCGCCGCTTTGTCCTCAGGAAGTACATCCTGTTCGCCGTGCTCGCGCTGGTCCCCCTGATCGTCGTGCTCGGCGCGGCCAAGAACTCCTCCGTCATCTTGTACGCGGAGATCGGCATCGTCGGCCTGATCGCGGTCGAGAGCCTGTACTACGCGATGCGGGTGCGGCGCCTGGCCAGGCAGCGCCTGCCCGGCCAGAGCACGCGCGGAATCGCCTGGTACATCGCCAAGCGCAGCATCAGGCTGCGGAGAACGCGCATCCCGCCGGCCCGGGTGGCCCGAGGCGAGGCGATCAGGTGAAGTTCCGTCACCTCGGCCGCGGCGGGCTGAAAGTCAGCGAGATCGCCTACGGCAACTGGATCACGCACGGGTCTCAGGTCGCCGAGGACACGGCCAGGGCGTGCGTGGCCGCGGCGCTCGACGAGGGAGTCACGACCTTCGACACCGCGGACGTCTACGCGGGCACCAAGGCCGAAGAGGTGCTCGGCCGCGGGTTGCGCGGCGTCAGGCGGGAGTCCGTCGAGATCTTCACGAAGGTCTACTGGCCGACCGGGCCCGGCGCGAACGACCGCGGGCTGTCCCGCAAGCACATCATAGAGTCGGCCAACGCGTCGTTGAAGCGGCTGCACACCGACTACGTGGACATGTACCAGGCGCACCGGTACGACCACGAGACCCCGCTCGAGGAGACGATGCGCGCCTTCGACGACCTGGTGCGCCAGGGCAAGGCCCTGTACATCGGCGTGTCCGAGTGGCGTGCCGAGGAGATCGCCGCGGCGCTGCGGATCGCCGGCGAGATGGGCCTGGACCGGATCGTCTCCAACCAGCCGCAGTACAACATGATCTGGCGGGTGATCGAGTCCGAGGTCGTCCCGTTGTGCGAGAAGGAAGGGATCGGGCAGATCGTCTGGTCACCGATCGCGCAGGGCGCGCTGACCGGGAAGTACCAGCAGGGCGCGGCTCCCCCGGCCGGATCGCGGGCGACCGACAGCCGTGGCTCGTTCTTCATCACCGAGTACCTGACCGACGACATCCTGCGCCGCGTGCAGGGCCTGCGGCCGGTCGCCGACGAGGCCGGCCTGACGCTCGCGCAACTCGCCGTGGCCTGGACGCTGCAGAATCCGAACGTCGCCGCGGCCATCGTGGGGGCGACCAGGCCCGAGCAGGTGCGCGAGAACGTCAAGGCGGCCGGGGTGCGCCTCGACCAGGCGCTGCTGGCCAGGATCGACGACATCCTCGGCCCGGCCATCGTGCGCGACCCGGCGCTGACGGCCAGCCCGAGGTCGCGCGACTAGGCCTGCACCCGAGGCCGCGCTCTAGCCCTCGGCCGGATGCAGGCTCATCGGGCCGTACTCGCATCTGCCGTCCTCCAGCAGGCTGACCTGGTCGACCCCGGCGTCGAGCAGGTTCCGCCACTGCTCGCCGAGCCAGGTCTCCGCGTCGCCCTGGCTGCCGAAGGTCTCCTTGGGCAGGGCGCGCGACCCAGCCAGCGTGCCGTCTGCCTTCTCGAACTGCCATGTCCAGGCCATGGCCCCCACTATGGCGCTGGCGGGGCGGCCGCGCTCGGCCGGCCCGCCGCAAGCGGTGGTCCAAACCTGCCTCGCCGGCAACAAGGTCTGGTCGACTTGACCGGAATTCGGGCATTGTTCTGTGAATTCAGGGTGCGAACATGCCGAGGCAGCGCCGCGAAGCTGTTAAGTTCTATGGGCACCAGTCCCGTCGCGGATGACCCCGACGTCCGCAGGATCGGCCGTAACCGAGGTGGTGGTCGGCATTGACTAGGGTTGTCGTGATCGGTGACCTCATGACCGACACCGTTGCCCACGCGATGCTGCCGCTAGCCAAGAGCAGTGACACGCCGGCGACGGTGACCATGCATGGCGGGGGCTCGGGAGCGAACATCGCCGCCTGGCTGGCGGTCGACGGCGGCGAGGTTGCCTTCGTCGGGCGCCGCGGCGCCGACATCGCGGGCCGCAACAGGGACATGGAACTGATGGGCTACGGGGTCGACGCCCGGCTCGTGATGGATCCCGAGCGACCCACCGGCATGTGCGTGGTCATGGTCACGCACAAGGGCGACCAGACCATGCTGTCCGATCCCGGTGCCAACGCCGCGCTCTCCCCCGACGACCTGCCCAAGGACCTGTTCACGCCGGGTTGTCACCTGCACGTGTCCGGCTACACCCTGCTCAACACCGGGTCGCGCCAGGCCACCCTGGCCGCGATCTCGATGGCCAGGCGGGCGGGCATGACGATCTCCGTGGACGGCGCGTCGTCGGCGCCGCTCGAGCGGGTCGGAGCCGAGCCGTTCCTCCAGATGACCAACGGCGCCGCGCTGCTGTTCGTGAACTCGGACCAGGGCCGGGTGCTGACCGGCCGGGCCGAGCCCGAGCAGGCAGCCCGGGTGCTCAACGCCTGGTATCCGCACGTGGTGATGAAGCTAGGCGCCGACGGCGCGCTGTTCTACGCCAACGGCCGGCCCGACCCGGTGCGCGTACCCGCGCCTCCGGTCGAGCGGATCGTGGACCGGACCGGCGCGGGCGATGCCTTCTGCGCGGGCTTCCTGCCGTCCTGGCTGGACAAGAAGCCGCCGGGTGAGGCGCTGACCAGCGGATGCCGTCTGGCGGCCAGGGCGATGTCGCTGGTCGGCGCGCGGCCGCTGCTGTAGCGACCGCTCGCCCAGGGCGATGACGGACTACCTGCACCGGCTGTTCTCCCTGGACGGCCGGGTCGCCGTCGTCACCGGCGGCAGTTCGGGGATCGGGAAGGCCATGGCCCGCGCGCTCGCCGGCGCAGGCGCCAGGGTCGTTGTCGTCGCCCGCCAGGCCGCCGGTCTCGACACGGCGGTCACCGAGATCAGGTCGGCGGGAGGCACGGCCGGCCGCGTCCGCGCCGACCTCGGTGACCGGGCCGGGATCGGGCCAGCCTGCGACGAGGTCAGGGCCATATTCGGAGCGCCGGACATCCTGGTCAACGCGGCGGGCGTGAACATCAGGCCGCCGCTCGCCGACCTGACACTGGCCGACTGGAGTCGCACGCTCGATGTCAACCTCACCGCGCCGTTCCTGCTCGGCCAGGAGTTCGGCCCGGCCATGGCGGCAAGGGGCTGGGGGCGCATCATCAACGTGGCATCGCAGCAGGCCATGAGGGCGTTCGGCAACAGCGGCGGGTACGGCGCCGCCAAGGGCGGCCTGGTGTCGCTCACCCGGTCGCAAGCGGAAGCCTGGGCGACATCCGGCGTGCAGTGCAACGCCATCGCCCCTGGCTTCGTCCCGACTGCCATGACCATGGCGGTGGCGTCTGACCCGGAGCGCTCGGCCGCGCTCGCGGCGCGAACCATGGTCGGGCGCAACGGCCGACCCGCCGACTTCGCGGGCATCGCCGTATTCCTGGCCAGCAGCGCGAGCGACTACGTGACCGGCCAGCTCATCTGCGTCGACGGCGGCTTCTCCGCGACCTGACCGCAGGGCTGCGGGCCGGCTACTGCGACGAGCTGGCGACTCCGGCGATCAGCAGGATCGTCACGACGACGATGCCCGCGCCGGCGAGCAGTATGCCGGCCAGCGCGAGCCCGCGGCCGGTCTCACCC
>DASPZH010000314.1:0-19457 GCA_035636335.1 Streptosporangiaceae bacterium | reverse complement strand
CGCCATCGGGCCGTCCACGCTCTCGCTGCTCGGCCTGGTCAGGCACATGGCCGAGGTCGAGCGCGCGTGGTTCCGCAGACGCCTCGCCGGCCAGGCAGACCTCGGTTACGTGTACTGCAGCGACGAGTTCCCCGACGGCGACTTCGACCTGACCGCCCCGGCCGGCGCCGAGGCCGACTTCCTGGCCTTCGACGCCGAGTGCAGGCTGGCCGACGCTGCGGCCGCGGGCCGGTCGCTCGACGACACCTTCCGGTCGAGAAGCGGCACGCCGATGGACCTGCGCTGGATCTACCTGCACATGATCGAGGAGTACGCCCGGCACAACGGCCACGCGGACGTGCTGCGCGAGCAGATCGACGGCGTGACGGGCGACTAGGCCAGGCGAGTCGCGGCGTTGCGGCGGGGGCCAGCCAGGAGCCGCCGACCGGGTGGTGGTGGCAGCATCCCGTGACTGTCGGCCTAGCACCATTGAGCCCGGTACGCCCGGTGCCGTTTACTGTCTGTCATGCCGTCACAGACCGCCGTGCCCGCACCGGGCAGCCCTGCCTGCGCCGCCGGGTCCGCGACCGTGGTGCCGCTCGCCGTCCGGGTGAGCGGCCTGCGACGGTCGTTCGAGACTGAGGTCGCTCCCGTCCGTGCGCTGCGCGGAGTGGACATCGACGTCGGTGAAGGCGAGTTCGTGGCGGTGATGGGACCGTCGGGGTGCGGCAAGTCCACGCTGCTCAACGTCATCGCCGGGCTGGACAAGCCGGACGAGGGCCTCGTCGAGGTGGGCGGGCAGCGAATCGACGGCCGCGGCGAGGAGTGGCTGGCCAGGTTCCGGCGCCACCATGTCGGCTTCGTCTTCCAGTTCTTCAGCCTGCTCGACGGCGTGAGCGTGCTCGACAACCTGGTGCTGCCCGGCATCCTCGGCGGCCTGCGGCGCAAGGCGGCCGCCGCCCGCGGCCACGAACTGCTCGAACTGCTCGGCATCGGCGCCCACGGCGGCAGGTTGCCGAGCGCGCTGTCCGGCGGGGAACGCCAGCGGCTGGCGATCGCCAGGGCGCTGGTCAACGAGCCCGATGTGCTGCTCGCCGACGAGCCGACCGGCGCGCTCGACAGCGAGGGGGCAGGCGAGGTGCTCCAGCTTCTCCGCCAGCTGCACGCCGGCGGCCAGACGATCGTGATGGTGACGCACGCTCCGGACGTCGCGGCGGGGGCCGACCGGATCGTGCGGCTTCGCGACGGACGCGTGGACCCGTCGCTATGAGACTGACAGCGGCCTGGGCGCGGCTGGAGTGGCAGCGGCGGTGGCGCTCCCTGCTGGTGCTGGCCTTGCTCGTGGCCGTGTCGACCGCGACCGTGCTCGCCGCGTTCGCCGGAGCGCGCCGCGGTCAGACGGCGTTCGACCGGCTGTGGGCCAGGACCGTGCCCGCGACCGTGACCGCGCTGCCGAACGAGCCGGGATTTCGCTGGGACAAGATCCGCGGGCTGCCCGAGGTCGCCGCGCTGACCACGTTCGCGGTCTGCAGCTTCATGATTGACGGTTATCCGCTGGCCGGCCAGGAAACCGGCTTTCCGCCCGGTGACGATCAGGTACTGCGGACGATCGAGCGCCCGATCGTCCTCGCTGGCCGGGTGTTCAATCCCCGCCGGGTCGACGAGGTCGTTGTCACGCCATTCTTCCCTGACCACTACGGCAAGGGCGTCGGCGACACGCTGACCCTCCAGCTGCCCACGCCCGCGCAGGCGGTATCCGGCTGGGACTCCTCGGCGGGGCCGGCCAGGGGCCCGAGGATCAAGGTGCGCATCGTCGGAGTGATCCGTTCCCCCTGGTACTCCGACGTCCCTGGGGGAATCGGCGCGGTCCTGCCATCACCCGCGCTGCTTGCCCGCTATCCCGATAACCTCCTGGGCCCCCCGGGCACACACGGGCAACGGCCGGGCGTCCTCAACGCGCTGGTCAGGCTCAAGGGCGGAGAGGCGGCGATCCCCAGGTTCCGTAAGGACCTGGCCAGGGTCGCCCATCGCTCCGACATCGACGTCTGGGATAACCTGACTAACTTGGGCGATCCGGTGCATCGGGTCACCGAGTACGAGAGCGTATGCCTGCTGGCCTTCGGCCTGGCCGCGCTGGCCGCCGCCCTGTTCCTGGTCGGCCAGTCGGTTGTGCGCCACACCAGTGCGTCCGTGTCCGATCTCCAGGTGCTGCGGGCACCAGGGATCACCCCGCGCGATACCGCGGCCGCGGCCAGTGTCAGCCCGTTCCTGGCCGCCGTGGCCGGCGCCACCCTGGGCGTGGGCGCGGCCATCGTCGCCTCCAACTGGATGCCGATCGGCGTCGGCTCGCTGTTCGAGCCCGATCCGGGGATCAGCGCGGACTGGCCGATCCTGGGTTCTGGGTGGATCGCGATCCCGGTGCTGGTTCTGGCCGGCTCGGTGGCGACCGCCTATGCCGCCCTCGCGGCGGGCCGTGAGCAGCGTGCCCCGCGCCGGTCGCTGGTCGCCGGGGCCGCGGTCACCGCGGGCGCTCCGGTCCCTGTGCTGGTCGGCGCGCGCTTCGCGCTCGAGCCTGGCCGGGGCAGGTCCGCCTTGCCGGTGCGGCCCGCACTGGCCGGCGCCATCGCGGGCGTGCTCGGCGTGCTTGCGGCGTTCACGTTCTCGGCCGGCATCGCGGACGCCGCCGCCAACCCGGCCAGGTTCGGCCAGACCGACCAGCTCGAGGCGTACCTGGGCTTCAACGGGCAGAGCTTCGGGCCCGTCGCGAAGGCCATGCGGGCTGTCGCGGCCAGCCGCGAGGTCACGGGCGTCAACGACGCGCGCAGCGCGGTGGCCCAGTCCGGCCAGTCCGGCCGGGTTTCCATCACCACCTACACCTACGCGCCGGTCGGCGGCAAGCGCATGCCCGTGGTCCTGACCGCCGGGCGTATGCCCGCAGCGCCGGACGAAATCGTGCTGGCGCCCACGACGGCGCGCCAGTTGCACACCGCGACGGGCGCCAGCGTCAGGCTCGTCGCGGGAAAGCGGCCGGTGTCGTTCAGGGTGACGGGCATCGGCTTCGTCCCCAACGGTCCGCACAACGGCTACGACAGCGGGGGGTGGGCGACGCCCGCGGGTTATGACCGGCTCTTCCACGACGCGTTCTATCCGTTCAAGTTCCGGTTCATGCAGGTCGTGCTTCGTAAGGGCACCAGCGTCACGGCAGCGGCGCGCCAGCTGAATGCGCTCGTCGGGTCGATCAAGGGAGCGGGCGGAATCAGGCTCGGCCCCACGAGCGGCCCTCCCGGGGTGATTCAGGCCATCAGGGACGTGTCGGCTCTGCCGTTCGCGCTCGGCGGCTTCCTGGTGCTGTTGGCGGTCGGTGCGGTCGGCCACGCGCTGGCGACCGCGGTGCGCCGCCGCCGGCACGAGCTCGCCGTGCTGCGGGCGCTGGGCCTGACCAGGACGCAGTCCAGGCTGGTGGTGACCACGCAGGCCAGCCTGTTCGCGGCGATCGGCCTGGCGTTCGGCGTCCCGCTCGGGGTCGTGCTCGGCCGGGTCACCTGGCGGCTGGTCGCGCAGGCCGTCCCTCTGGCCTACCACCCGCCGCTGGCCGTCATCGCGCTCGCGCTCGTCGGCCCGCTGGCGCTGCTGATCGCGAACGTGCTGGCCGCCTGGCCCGGGCACCGTGCCGCCCGCCTGCACAGCGCGCAGATCCTGCGCGCCGAGTGAGCGGGCGCGCCCTAGTCGTAGCTGACGCTGACCTCGGGGGTCAGGGCGACCGACTGACAGGCCAGGACGTAGCCGTCGGCCAGGCCCTCGTCCTCGAGCACCTCGTTATGCGCCATCTCGACCTCGCCGCCGGTCAGCCGGCAGGCACACGCACCGCAGACGCCCTCGCGGCAGGAGTAGGACGCGGCCAGGTCTCGGCGACCACCTTGGTGACCGGCACCCGGTAGCAGGCGCGCTCGGAGGTCACAGCTCGCGGACCGTCGACCGGCTCCGGCCCGGCGGTCGCGATCAGCGCGGACGGCCTTCATTCGGCCACGGCGGCCGAGAACTCGGCGCACCTGAGCACGGCCCCGGCGTCCACTGCACGCTGGTGTGCTGCGGGCTGAACTTGGCCACCTCCACGACGGCCCCGCACGGCCCGCACTCCACCTCGGCGTACCGCCAAGCCCGCTCGTCAGCCAACCCGCCCGCCGCCCGGCCGGTCCGGCCCGGTCGGCTTGAGCCGTTGTCGTCGCAGAACCCCTGCTGTCGTCATAGCAGCAGGGGTTCAGCGTTGTCGTCGCAGATCATGAGTCGGCGCGGGCGGCCAGGTTGGCCGTTACTTCGGCCTGCCAGGACTGGACGGCGCGGGTGGAGTCGATCTCGTACTCGTGCCTGGCCACCATGTCGGGGGTGATGTCGGCGACGTCGACGTAGAGCTGCTCGTACCAGCGCCGCAACTGGTAGACCGGCCCGTCCTCGGCGCACAGCAGCGGTTTGTCGATCCTGGTCTTGTGCGTCCAGATCTCGACGTCCTGCTGGAATCCCAGCGAGATGAAGTCGGCGAACTTGGCCGCGATCCTGTCGCCCTGCGCGTCGCTGACACCCGGCGGCTTCTTGACGATCGCGCCCCACTGGAGCAGGAACGAGTCGGGCGTCACCGGAATGTGGCAGTTGATCAGCACGCTCTCCATCGTCATGCCGTGGTAGTCGTGCCACAGGTAGTCGATCATGCATGACGGCCCGTAGTTCGCGGCCTCCGACCGCAGCGTGGTCTCGCCGCCAGCGGCGTAGTTGGACCCGGTGCTTACGTCGGGGCGGGATCTGGTGGTCAGGTACTGCGCGGCGATGTGGACCTCGAGCACGTTCTTGAAGAACGTCGGGAACGCGAAGTGGATGTAGAAGAAGTGCGCCATGTCGACGACGTTGTCGATCACCTCGCGGCAGTTTGAGTTCTGGACCAGGATCGAGTCCCAGGTCCAGTTCGACCACTCCGGCGAGAATGCCCCGTCGATCAGCGGAATCGTGACGTGCTCGGGCGGCGAGCTGCCCTCGGGGTCGTTCCAGACGAACAGTTGCTTGTTCTGCTCCAGGGTCAGCCAGGACCTGGTCCGCGGCCGGCGGCACCCGCCTGGCGTACGGGATGTGCGCGCACTTGCCGTCGCCGCCCCAACGCCAGTCGTGGAACGGGCAGGCGACCTGGTCGCCCTTGATCATGCCCATGGTCAGGTCGCCGCCCATGTGCCGGCAGTACCCGTCGAGCACGTGCAGCGCGCCCGCCGAGTCGGCGAACACCACGAGCTTGGTGCCGAACGCCTGCACTGCGTGCGGCCCGCCGGAACGGAACGAGTCGGCCAGGCCGAGGCGGTGCCAGCCGCGCGCGTACCGGCTCGGCAGGGCTCCCGCGTCGATGGTGCGGACCCGGGCGCGGTCGCGGGGGGCACCGGGGGGGTCGTTCCCCCGCGTCGACACCGTTCATGGGCACTCCCGTACGTGATGGCCCTAGACTAGAACATGTTCTAGTCTAGGGGGCCAGCGCGGCAGCCGGTGCGGGCGCCGGTCGCGCTGGTAGTGCGGGTATGCCGGGAGGCCGGGGAGGAGCAGCCGGTGGGCGAGAAAGTCGGGCAGTCGGTGCTGGCCGCGGTCGGCGACCTGCTGCCCGTGCTTCGGGAGCGGGCGCAGGAGACCGAGGACGCGCGGGTCGTCCCGGCCGAGACCGTCAAGGCGCTGGAGGAGGCCGGCTTCTTCCGGCTGCTGCAGCCCGCCAGGTTCGGCGGTCTCGAGGCCGACCCGATGACCTTCTACACCGCGGTGCGGATGATCGCCGGCGCGTGCGGGTCGACCGGCTGGGTCGCCTCGGTCGTCGGCGTGCACCCCTGGCAGCTCGCGCTGTTCCCCGCCGCCGCGCAGGAGGAGGTCTGGGGCGCCGACACCAACACCCGGATGTCGTCGTCCTACGCGCCGACCGGCAAGGCGCAGCTCGCCGAGGGCGGCCACCGGCTGAGCGGTCGGTGGAGCTTCTCCTCCGGCTGCAGCCACGCGAGCTGGGTGCTGCTGGGCGGGATCGTCACCAACGACGAGGGCGCCCCGGTGGACTTCAGGACGTTCCTGCTGCCCGACAGCGACTACGCGATCGAGGACGTCTGGGACACAGTCGGGCTGCGCGGGACGGGCAGCAACGACATCGTGGTGACCGGCGCGTTCGTTCCGGAGCACCGCTCGCTCGGCTTCGCCGACGTGACTGCGTGCGCCTGCCCGGGCCAGAAGGTCAACCAGGCGCCGCTGTACCGGATACCGTTCGGCTCCTTGTTCTCCTACGCGATCACCACGCCGGTCATCGGCATGGCCGCCGGCGCCTACGAGGCGCACGTGGCCTACCAGCGGACCAGGGTCAGCGCCGCCTACGCCGGCCACAAGGCCGCCGAAGACCCGTTCGCGCAGGCGCGGATCGCCGAGGCGGCCGCGGAGATCGACGCGGCCTGGCTCGCGCTCGAGCGCAACATGACCGAGCTGATGTCGCACGCCAGGAGGGGTGAGCCGATCCCGATGCCGTTGCGGCTGCGGACCAGGCGGGACCAGGTACGCGGCACCGGCGAGGCGATCAGCGCCGTTGACCTGCTGTTCGAGAACTCCGGCGGGCGCGCGCTGCGGACCGGGACGCCGATCCAGCGGTTCTGGCGGGACGCGCACGCCGGCCGGGTGCACGCGATCAACGACCCGGAGCGGGCGCTGACCATGTTCGGCCGCGGCGAGTTCGGCCTGCCGCCGGCGGCCGACGCGATGCTGTGAGCGACGTGACCAGCGCGGAGGCGACCAGCCGGTTCGCCGAGACCGCGATGATGCGGGTCCACTACCACGAGGCGGGACCGGCTCAGGGAAGCCGGGCCAGCCCGGACGAGCGGTTCCGCGTGCTGATGCCCGACCAGCCCGGGTTCGGGCGCTCGGCGGCGCCGCCCGTCGAGGGCAACTACTTCACCTTCTCCGCGCGGGCGCTGGCCAGCCTGCTCGACCATGTTGGAATCGAGAAGATCCACCTGGTCGGCAACTCGCTCGGCGGCGGCACCGCGGTCAGGTTCGCGCTGAACTACCCGGACCCGGGCCGCCGGGCTGGTGCTGATGGGGCCGGGCGGGCTGTCCCTGAACGTTTTCGCCCCCGATCCGACCGAGGGCGTCAGCCGGCTGGCCGCGTTCGCGGCGCCGCCGGGACCGAGCAAGGAGAAGATGGCCACGTTCCTGCGCACGCTGGTGTTCAACGCCAAGCTGATCACCGACGAGCTAGTCGACGAGCGGTACGCCTACGCGAGCACCCCGGAGTCGATCGCGACGATGGCAGCGCTCGGGATGTCGTTCTACGACCCGGCGACCGCGGAGGACGGCATGCTCTGGCGCGAGGTGCACCGGCTGCGCAACGAGGTGCTGCTGATCTGGGGCCGGGAGGACAGGGTCAACCCGCTGGACGGGGCGCTGATCGCGCTCAAGCAGATCCGCAAGGCGCAGCTTCACGTCTTCGGCGGGTGCGGTCACTGGGCCCAGCTCGAGAAGTTCGACCAGTTCAACCGGCTGGTGCTGGACTTCCTACGTGCTGCGGGCCGATGAAGCGGCCTCGAGCGGCGGGGAGCGGGAGGACGGCGATGAGCGGGATCGGGTCGCTGGGGTATCTGCGGATCGAGGCCTCCGACACGGGCGCGTGGCGGGAGTTCGGGCCAGGCTGCTCGGCATGATCGAGGGCCGCGGGCCCGAGCCTGGCGCGGTCTACCTGCGGATGGATGACTTCCCCGCCCGGCTGGTGATCGTGCCGGGCGAGACCGACCGGCTGCTCGCCTCGGACTGGGAGGTCGCCAGCGAGGCGGATCTGGCCGCGATCGGGCAGGCCCTGGACGGGGCGGGCGTGCCCGCCAAGGCGGGCACGCCGGAAGAACTCGCCCAGCGCCGGGTCGCCGGGCTGCTCAGGTTCGACGACCCGTCGGGTCACACGCTGGAGGTGTTCTGGGGCGCGTCGCTGGACAACGGGCCGGCGTTCAGCCCGTACGGCAGCCGGTTCGTGACCGGCGGCCTGGGCATGGGCCACGTGGTGATCCCGGCGGCCGACGACGCCGCGGCGATGGCGTTCTACACCGGGCTACTCGGGTTCCGGCTGCGCGACACGATGGCCATGCCGGGCGAGCTGTTCGGCCGGCCGCCGGGCACCTCCGCGATGATGCGCTTCCTCGGCGTCAACGCGCGGCACCACAGCCTGGACCTCGCCCCGATGAGCAGCCCGGCCGGCTGCATCCACGTCATGATCGAGGTCGAGACGCTGGACGACGTGGGCCGCGCGATGGATCGGTGCGCCCGGCGCGGCGGCAAGATCAACGCCTCGCTCGGCCGGCACGCCAACGACCATATGGTCTCGTTCTACGTTCAGACGCCCGGCGGGTTCGACATCGAGTACGGCACCGACGCGCTGCTGGTCGACGAAGCGACCTGGGTCAGCAGGCAGACCACGGCGGTCAGCCTCTGGGGCCACGTCTTCGCCGCCGGGGGTTCCCACTAGGCTGGCCTGCGCCGGCGCCGGAGAGCACGCCAGACAGCACGCCGGGAGCACGCCGGAGAGCACCCAGGCGACACGGCGGGAATGAACGGAGCCGGAGAGGCGCTTGCGGTGATCGTGGACGGCGCCAGCCCGGGGGGCGACCCCCGGACCCCCGCGGGGGCCAGCCCGCTGGGCGACCCCCAGACCCCCGCGGGGGCCAGCCCGGCGAGCCATGAGCCGGAACCGCAGAAGTTCCGCCAGGTGCTCGGTCATTTCTGCACCGGCATCACGGTGATCACGGCCATCGACGACGGCGAGCCGGTCGGCTTCTCCTGCCAGGCGTTCGCGGCCCTGTCGCTGGACCCGCCCCTGGTCGTTTTCTGCCCGGCGCTGACCTCGACCTCGTGGCCGAGGATCGCCCGGGCGAAATTGTTCGCGGTCAATGTCCTGACCGAAGACCAGCACGATCTGGCCGGCAGGTTCGGCCGGAGCGCGCCCGACAAGTTCGACGGCGTCGGCTGGGCGCCGGACGGGGCCGGCTCACCGGTGCTCGACGGGGTGCTGACCTGGGCTGGATGCGAAGTCGAGGCCGTCTATCCCGGCGGCGACCACCACATCGTGATCGGCCGCGTCCGCGAGCTGGGGGAGTGCGGCAGCAAGCGGCCGCTGCTGTTCTACCGCGGACGGTACGCCACCTCGGCCGAGTCCGGCGGCCCGCCCGAGGTCGTTGAGACGCTGCTGGCCTGGCCCAGGTACGCCGACTGGATGTGAGCCGGCCGGGCCGGGCTCGGGGGCGCCAGCCGGTCAGGGCCGCGGAGGGAGCGTCAGCTCGGCGGGGACGAGTTCGACCGGGAACGGGCGCTCGATCCGCAGCGCGTTCGCTCCCGACGCCTGTGCGGTCTGCTGATACCGTCCGTCCCGCAGCTCGAAGATGGTGAATTCTGGCCGGTCCGGGTTCGGGTCGAAGATCCAGTACGACGCGACGCCGAACTTCTCGTAGGCGGCCAGCTTGACGTTCCTGTCCACGATCGCCGTGCTCGGCGACCGGAGTTCGACGGCCAGCAGCGGCGGCGTCCAGAACTTAGCGCCGCCGACGTCCTCTCGCCGCACGACGACGATGTCGGGGTCGAACTCTGTCCTGTCGGTCAGCTGCACCGCCGGCTCAGCGATCACGTAAAGCTGACCGGGGCAGGCGTTCACGAGATGCGTCGTGAGCAATGTCGCGGCCAGTTGATGCACCGTCGTTGGCCGGGGGCTCACGATCAGCACCCCGTCGAGCAGTTCGTAGCGGCGGCCGTCATCGGGCAGCCGGTCCAGGTCATCGACCGTGAACGGCTGGCCCGCCGCCGGCCACGCGGTCTCGTAAGCCATGGCAACCATCGTGCCTCCAAGGTCTCACGGCGTCCACTTTCGCAGGTCGTGCCGAAAGTCAGGCCGGACGATCCGGTCATCCAGGCGGGGTCAGCTTCTATCCAGGTTGGCGGCCGACGTCGCCGGTGTGCAGCCAGCCGTCGGGGTCGATCGCCTCGGCCGTCGCGGCCGGGTCGTCCAGGTGGCCGAGCATCACGTTCGGCCCGCGGAGCAGGATCTCGCCGGGATCGCCGCCCGCTGCGGCGATCGTGATCTCGAAGCCGGCGGTTGCGCGGCCCGAGGTCGTGGCCACGGTCCGCGGGTCGTCTCCCGGCCGGCACATCGTCACCACGACGGCCTCGGTCAGCCCGTAGGCGGTCAGCACCACCTCGAAGCTCAGCTCGGCGCGCATCCGCTCGACCAGCGCCACCGGCACAACAGCCGTGCCGGTCGCTGCGAGCCGCAGGCTGGACAGGTCCCGCCGGTCCGGTCCTGATGATCCAGGATCGAGGTGTAGATGGCCGGCGCGCCGGGGAACACGGTGATCCGCATCTCCTCGATCAGCCGCATTGCCGCACCGGCGTCGAACGTTCGTTGCGGAATAATGGTTGCCCCGGTCAGCAGGCAGGCGAGTATCCCTGCCTTGTAGCCGAAGCTGTGGAAGAACAGGTTGACGATCAGGTACCGGTCAGCGCTGGTCAGCTCCGCGCAGTCGGCCCACGCCCGGGCGACGTCGAGCGCCTGCCGGTGCGCGGACATCGCGCCCTTGCTCCGGCCGGTGGTGCCCGAGGTGAACAGGATGTCGCTCACGGTTGCCGCGGTGACCACGGCGGCCCGTTCGTCGACCGTTGACCTTGGCCCCCGCGCCGACCGGGCCAGAAAGTCCGCCCAGCTAAGCGTGGCGTGCCCCTGGCTGGCGGGCGCGGCGGGCGCGGCGGGCGCTGCCGCGGACTGGTATTCACCGGAACGAGCGTGGCCCCGGCATTCAGCGCGCCCAGCCCGGCGAGTACCCAGTGATGCGTGTTCGGCGACCAGATCGCGACCCGGTCGCCCGGCTCGATCCCGCTGGCGATCAGCGCCCCGGCCACCTCGCGGACGCGGTCATGCGGTCCCCGGTAGCTCAGTACCTGGCCGCCGAGCTCGGCCACCGCCGCAGACTCGCCGAACGTCCTGGCTGCCGCCCGCACGGCCTCCGGGATGGTCCGGATCGTCCTGTCCACGGCATCCCTCCCGGAGTGCATGCCGAACGATAAACCGATAAACCGCTCAAATACCGAGGTTATTCGGTCCACGCCGTCGCGCATCGGGTCTTTCCGTCGAGATAGCAATTCATATCATTACTCGTGATCGAGCGAAGCTCGCAATTCGGACACGAAATTGACCGCAAGTCGTGAAATGTAGATTCGGCCGCGCGAGCCGGGTCGCGAAGCGCGAGGATCCGGCGGCGATTAGGTCTCGGAGGTCGTCGAGGCCGGTCGGTTCCCCTGTCGGGGGGTAGCCGCACAGGACCGGCGCGAGACTGCCTGCACGAGATCTTCACAGCTTAGGCGTCGATATCTTCACATCGGAATGGATAGCTTCTGGTATGGCCAAGATAGTGGTGGTTGAAGACGAGGCCGAGCTCGCCGCGGCCATCGCCGCACGCCTGCGCAGCGACGGCCACGCGGTCTCGGTGGCGGGGGACGGCCCGTCCGCGGTGACGCTGGCCGGGGCCGCGCGGCCGGACGTCGTGATCCTCGATCTCATGCTGCCGGGCTTCGACGGCCTGGAAGTGTGCCGTCAGATCCAGGCGGATCGCCCGGTCCCGGTGATCATGCTGACCGCCCGCGGCTCGGAGACCGACCGCGTCGTCGGCCTGGAGGTGGGCGCCGACGACTACCTCTGCAAGCCGTTCAGCATGCGGGAGCTCACGGCGCGGGTGCGGGCGCTGCTCCGCCGGGTGGAACGCTCGGCGGCAGAGGCGGATCGTGTTCTGAGGGCCGGCGCCGTCGAGGTCGACGTGTCGCGCCGGCGGGCCAGGGTCGATGGCCAGCTAGTAGGCCTGACCGCCACGGAGTTTGACCTTCTCGCCTGCCTGCTCGCCGCGCCCGGCGTCGTCCGCACCCGCGATGACCTGCTCGCCGAGGTCTGGGGATACCGGGACGGCTCGGGGAGGCGCACTGTCGACTCGCACGTCCGCGCGGTGCGGCGGAAGCTCGGAGCCGACGTCATCCGTACCGTGCACGGCGTCGGATATGCCGGCACCGACGGGCACGGCCGCTGATGGGGCTGCCCCGCATCCGGCCCCGGCCGCTCGACCGGGTCCGCTCGATCAAGGTGAAGCTCGGGCTCGTCGTTGTCGGGTCGGTCGCCGCGACGGTCGCCGCGATCAACGTGTCGTTGTACGTCGGCCTGCACGCGCGGTTCGCATTCGCCGGCGGTCTGATCGTCTCCCTTGTGGTCATCCAGTTGCTCGCCCACGGCCTGGTCCTGCCGCTGCGCGAGATGGTTTCGGCGACCCGCGCCATGGCCGAGGGTGATTACAGCCAGCGGGTCACCGCCACCGCGCAGGACGAGGTGGGAAGCCTGGCACGGTCGTTCAATGCGATGTCGGCAAGGCTCGACGAGGTGGAGCGCCAGCGGCGGGAGCTCGTGGCGAACGTCAGTCATGAACTGCGCACGCCGATTGCGGCGCTGCGGGCCCGGCTCGAGAACCTGGCCGACGGCGTCGAGGAACTCGACGAAGAAGCCGTCGCCGCCATGCTCAAGGGCACCGAGCGGCTCGGCAGGCTGGTCGACCAGCTTCTTGAGCTGTCGCAGTTCGAGTCGGGCGCGATCCGGATCGACCGGCAGCCGTTCGGCGTGCGCGGGGTGGTCGAGGACGCCGCGGCCGAGGTCCGCCCCGTTCGCGCGCAGGTGCGGATCGTCACTGAGGTGGATGACGGGCTCTCCGGGATGGGCGACCCGGAGCGGATACACGAGGTGCTGACCAACGTCCTGTCCAATGCCGTCCGGCACAGCCCGGCCGGCGGACAGGTCAGGGTGTGCGGCACGCCTGTCCGGGGCGGCGTCCGGCTCGAGGTAAGCGACGAAGGCGTCGGCGTTCCCGCGCAGCACCTGGAGCACATCTTCGACCGCTTCTACCGGGCGGACGCCGCGCGCAGCTCGGGTTCCGGCGGCGCCGGCCTCGGGCTGGCGATCGCACGATCGATCGTCGAGCTGCACGGCGGCTCGATCCGGGCCGAGTCGCGGTTGCCGTCCGGCTGCCGCATCGTCGTCGACCTGCCGAGCTGACCAGGGCGCCGGTTTCGGCCGCCCTGCCCGCATGCCGAAAGGACAACCGTGGAACCTGCTCCGCCCGGGACGGGCGCGCCAGTGTCACCTCAGCCAGTGTCACCTCAGCAAGCTTGGACCTGGCCAGCGCCACCGCAGGCCGGGGCCGCCCGGCCGCATCGCCCTCCCAAGCCCTACTTCGTGGTGCGAGCGCGGGCGGATCGCCGCCTGGCGATCGGGGCGCTCGTCGGCGGCATCGTCTTCGACGTCGCGACCCGCAGCGGCATCGCCACCATCGCGGGAACGTCCTGGGTGTGCGTGGCGGCCGCTGCCGTGCTGCTCGGCGGACGCGTGCGCGGGTCGGCCAGCCGCGTGCTCATCGGCGCCGCGCCGGTGCTCGCGCTCAGCCTGACCTTCAGGTCGAGTCCCTGGGTGCTCGTTCCGGCCGCTCTCGCGGTCGCGCTGTCGCTGGTACTCGGAGTATCGCTGGGAGCCGATGGCGGCGGGCTCGCCGCGACGTTCCCGGCGCTCGGAACGCGGATCGCCGTCGCCCTCGGCCATCTCGGCCTCGCTCCCGCGATGTTCAAGTTCGACGGTGACCCCGCGGCAGCGGGCGGGGCAGCGGGCGGGGCAGCGGGCGGGGCAGCGCGGAAGCGCGCGAAGGCGGTCGCCCGAGGGGCGCTGCTCGCCATGCCCGTCATGCTCGTTGTCGGGCTCCTGCTCGCCCGGGCCGATCCGATCTTCCGGTCCTGGTTCGACCTGTCGGCCGTGCTCAGGAACCTGCTGCTGGCGGGCATCGGCGGCTGGGTCGTGGCCGGCCTGTCGCGGGCCGCGAGCGCGAAAGACCCGTCACCCGACCGCCCGGCGGTGCCCGCACTCGGCACGGTCGAGGCTTCGTTGGTGCTCGGCGGGCTGTGCGTGCTTTACGCGGCCTTCGTGGCCGCCCAGTTCGTCGCCCTGTCGGGAGGCGGGCACCACGTGCTCGTCACCCAGGGCCTCACCTACGCGCAATACGCTCGCGGCGGCTTCTTCCAGCTACTCGCGTGCGCTGCCATCACGCTGCCCGTGCTGCTGAGCGTGCGCGCCTGCGCCGGTCAGGCCGGCCCGGTGCTGCGTGGCCTCAGCGGACTGACGGTCATCCTCACGATCGGCGTGGTTTTCGTCGCGATCCGGCGGTTGCAGCTCTATGAGGCGGTCTTCGGCCTCACCATGCTGCGCCTTGCCTGCCTCGTGGTCGCGGTGTGGATCGGCATCGTATTCGGGCTGCTTGGGCTCACCCTGCCGCGGCGCGGGCTGCCATCCCACTGGTTCCCCGCTGCCGTCGTGCTGTCCGGGCTCTTGCTCGTCGGCGTGTGGGGCGCGTCGAACCCGGCCTCGATCGTGGCGCGGGTCAACGTGCACCGGGCCGAGCACGGGCACCGGCTCGACGTCGCGGAGGTGGCGAGCCTCGGGCCGGACGCCGTGCCCGCGCTCGTCGGCGGCCTGAGGCAGCTAGGCGGGCCCGAGGCCGCGGAAGTGCGCCGTGCGATCTGCGCGCGGCCGCCGAGGCGAGACTCTGGCGCGGCGTTCAACATGTCCGCCGTTAGTGCCGTCGGTGCCCTCGTTCGGATCTGCGGACCGCGGGGCTGACCGGGTGACCAGCGACGGCAACACGGCCAGCGACCGCGCAGAGCTGCCGCACGGCCTACGGCAACGACTCGGCGGCGGCCGGCCCGGGGCATGCTTGGTAGCCTGAACCAGCCGCGGGGCGCGGCTGGTCTGCGCCGGGAGGCCACCGTGGCGCTGAGCCAGCCCGCGAGCCAGCCCGCGAGCCTTTCTGACGGCGCGCCGGCCGGAGGCCGGCCGTGACGGCCGACGCGCCGCTGGTGCCTCCGCCGGGTCGTGACCTGCTGGCGGGCAAGGTCGTGGTGCTTACCGCGGCGGCCGGGACGGGGATCGGCAGCGCAGCGGCGCGCCGCTGCCTGGACGAAGGCGCGAGCCTGGCCCTGAGCGACGCGCACACGGCACGGCTCGCGGCTAGTCACGACGAGCTAGCGGCGCGATACGGCGCTGGCCGGGTGTGGTCGGCGGCCTGCGATGTCACCGTCGAGGCGCAGGTGCAGGCGCTGGTCGACGGAGCCGCGCAGCGGTTCGGCCAGATCGACGTGATGATCAACAACGCCGGGCTCGGCGGCACGGCGTCGGTGCTCGAGATGACCGACGAGCAGTGGTCCCGGGTCCTCGACGTGACGCTGACCGGGACGTTCCGCTGCACGCGGGCGGCGCTGCGGCGGATGGTCGCGCAAGGCGGCGGCGGGTCGGTCGTCAACAACGCGTCGGTGCTCGGCTGGCGAGCCCAGCCCGGCCAGGCGCACTACGCCGCCGCCAAGGCGGGAGTGATGGCGCTGACCAGGTGCGCCGCGCTCGACGTCGCCGGGCGCGGGATCAGGGTCAACGCGGTGGCGCCGAGCCTGGCGATGCACCCGTTCCTGGCCAAGGTCATGAGCGAGGACGTGCTCGGCGAACTCGTCACCAGGGAGGCGTTCGGCCGGTCGGCCGAGCCGTGGGAGGTGGCTAACGTGATGGTGTTCCTGGCCAGCGACTACGCCTCGTACCTGACCGGCGAGGTTATCTCGGTCAGCAGCCAGCACGCCTGACCCGGCGGCGGACCAGACGCCATCGCCTGTACCGGCCCGCCAGCGGCTGACGGCGGGCCGCCGGTCGATCCGCTCGCCACTGAACAGCCATACTCGTCATCATCCTCCAGTTTCAGCGTAGAGATCTTCCGCGCAACCGGCCGGCCCGGGGCTAACTGGCCAGTTCGCACCACACCACCTTGCCGAACGGCTCCGGTTGCCAGCCCCAGGTCTTGGCCAGCGCGGCGACCACCAGCAGGCCGCGGCCGGTCTCGTCCTCCGCGTCACGGTGGCAAGTCGGCGGCAGCGGGACCCGCGAGCTGTCGCGTACCTCGATCCGTAGCATCGTGTTGAGCCGTGCGATGACCAGCGAGACCCTGGGCGACGGCGACGGCGACGGCCACGGCCACGACAAGCCGGCCGACAGCGCCGCGCCGAGCGCGGCTACAGGGCCGGGCAGGCCGTGGCCGCGGGGCACATCCCCGAAGGACAGGAACCTGCCGGGCAGCATGCCGCTGGCAGCCACCGTCGCGGCGAGCGCGGTCCCGGCGAGCGCGGTCCCGGCGAGGGTGAGGCCTGGCCGGGCAGCCGCGGCGCAGACCTGGCCGGCCGCCGCGCTCTGGCCGGCCGCCGCGCAGGCCTCGCCGTCCGTCGCGTCCTGGCTGGCCGCGGCGATCGCGTTCGTGACGAGCTCGGAGACCGCGAGCACGGCCGAGTCGACGAGATCGGCGTCCGCGCGGCCTGGCCCCGGACCGGTCCCCGCAAGCTGGCCGGCGGTCCAGTGGCGCGCGATCCGGACCGCCGCTGGAGCCACGGCCAGCTCGAGGCGGCTGCGACGGGACTCAGGCCATTCCCGAGAGGCGAGTCCGGTGCTGTTGTCGGACCTGTATGTCATCGTTCACTTCCATGCGGAGTAAGTGCGGAGTGATACCCAATCATGCACTCACCGTCGGGTGAAACCGTGCCAGCGACCGCGCTCCGTTTGCCGCGGGCTGGCGACCTGCTACCGACATAGTTGGGTCAGTTCACGGCGGGAAGAGTTCTGTCAGCAGATTATCCCCGTTCGCAGGGGAGGAACAGCGCCATAATGGCGCGCTGGCCAATAGTTCGGGGTTACCTTCAAAGCAGGGGCGGAAACGAACTACCAGTACCGCGAGCAAAGCCGCGAAGGAAGCAGATTGAAAGGGAAGCCGCGTAGTGTTCGTCAGGCACAGGCGCTGCTAGCCGCGCAACTGCGCCAGCAGGGACGGAGCTGGGCTGAGATCGGGGCCGTCTTCCAGGTCAGGTATCGCGTCAACCCGCGGGTGGCGCTTCGCCAGGTGCACGGTTGGAGCCAGCCGCAGGCGGCCGAGCGCTGGACCGAGTTGTGGCCGGACGATCCGAGGACCTTCAAGAACTTCTCCTACTGGGAGCAGTGGCCGGGCCAGACCGGCCACTCGCCGTCCCTGGACACGCTGGACCGGCTTGCCCGGCTCTACGAGTGCAAGATCACCGACCTGCTCACCGACTGCCGGGACTACGGCGCGCGGCTCGAACCGGTGCCCGGACTGCAGTTGCGCGACTGCGGCCCCGCCCGCGGCCCCGCCCGCGACCCGAGGCCGCAGGAGCCGCCCGACCTCCCCGACACCTCCCCGGTGACCCTTCGCACGGCGCTGGATCTGATCAGGCAGGCCGAGGCCAGCGTCGCCGACCAGGCGGGCAGCGAGGCCGACTGGCCCCGGACGAGGCTGCGGCGCAGGTCGCTGCTGCTCGAGGCGAGCAGTGCCCTGGCCGTCATGGCCGCGGCGCCGATGCTCGAGGTTCCCAGGATCGCCGGGTCAACGAAGACCGGCCGCGCCCAGGCCGATCTGGCGATCGCCGGCTACACCGGCGAGGTGGTCGCCGGGCTGCGGCGGCTCGGCGGGGCGGTGGGCCCGCGCATCACACTGCAGCCGGCCATGGCGCTGCGCTCGGCGATGGCGGTCCTGGCGCGGAACATGCCGGAGATCGTGACCGGCCAGGCGCTGACCGCGTACGGCGACCTGACTCAGCTCATCGGCTGGCTGATGTTCAACCTCGGAGACCACAGGGCGGCGCGGTACTACTACGACGACGCCAGGGCGGCGGCCTACCGGGCCGGCAACGACGACCTGGCCGCCTATGCGCTATCCGCCGTGAGCCAGCTCGCCGCGGTCCGGCAGCGCCCCCGCCACGCCGTGGACCATGCTCAGGCGGCGCAGCAGGCGGCCAGGTCGAGCGGCAGCCCGTACGCGATCGCCTACGCGGCCGACGTGACCGCGCGCGCGTACGCCGCGTGTGGCCAGGTCGGCCGCTGCCAGGCCGCCCTGGACAAGGAGCAGGAGGCGCTCGCCACGATCACCGGCGACACGCCGCGCTCGCCGTGGTGGTACTTCTACGACCGGTCGTTCTACTGGGGCACGGAGAGCGAGTGCGCGCTGCGGCTCAACATGCCGGTGGACGCATCGGACGCGGCATGGCGGTCTTTGGGCCTGGTGACTCCGCTCAATTTGCATAACAGCGCGCTCACGCTGGCGTTCCGCACAGAAGCGCTGATCAAGCAGGGCGAGTATGAGGAGGCGTGCGAGACGCTGGCCGACTCGGCCAGGCTCACCACGCTGAACAGTTCCCGCCGGATCGCCCGCCGGGTGGACCTGCTGCGTCGTGAGCTCCGCGTCGCCGGCGACAGCCCGGCGGTCCGCGATCTCGACGAGAAGCTGGCCGAATACCGGCGGGCCAGGGCGGCCGGCGAGCCGACCGACGGCGTTCCCGCTGGCCAAGGCAAGGAGCCCCGATGACCCAGCCCCGGCTGGTCCCAGACGGAGTCACCACAGACCGGCCGAACGTGGCCCGGCTGTACGACTACTTGCTCGGCGGTCACCACAACTTCGCCGCCGACCGTGAGCTGGCACGCAGGCTGCTTGAGGCCGAGCCGCTCGCGAAGTACATCGTGGCCGAGAACCGCGCGTTCCTCGGCCGAGCCGTGCGGTACCTGATCGCGGCGGGCATCGGGCAGTTCATCGACCTGGGTTCCGGCATCCCCACGCGGGAGAACGTCCACGAGATAGCCCAGCACGGCAATCCCGACGCCCGGGTCGTGTACGTCGACAACGACCCGGTGGCGGTCGCGCACAGCAAGCACATCCTGGGCGGCAACCCGCTCGCGACCGTTGTCAGGGCCGACATGCGCGATCCCGACGCGGTGCTCGGCCATCCCGACGTGACCGCGCTGATCGACTTCAGCCAGCCGGTCGGGCTGCTGATGATCACCGTGCTGCACTTCGTGCCGGACTCCGACGACCCCGCCGGCGTCGTCGGAAGGTTCGCGAGCGCACTGGCGCCCGGCAGCTTCCTGGCCATCTCGCACGCCACCCACGAGGTCTCTCCCGGCACGGCCGCTCAGATTCAGGACCTGTACAAGGGCACGACGGCGACCGCCCATACCAGGACGAACGCCGAGATCATGCGCTTCTTCGCCGGCTTCGACCCGATCGAGCCGGGCCTGGTGTACCTGCCGTTGTGGCGTCCCGACGGGGCGGCGCCGGAGCACCCGGAGCAGGCCTGGTTCTACGCTGGCGTCGGCCGCAAGCCCGGCTAGCCGCTCGGCTGGCCGGTCCGCTCGGCTGGCCGGTCCCCTCGGCTGGGCGGTCCGCTCGGCTGGGCGGTCCGCTCGGTATCATCGCCAGGTGGCTGGCCGGTCGGAGCGCGGGGCAAGGAGCGGCAAGCGGGCGCGACAGGGGCCGTCGGAGCCCGACCTGCCCGCCGAGCTGACGGCCGCGGCG
>DASPZH010000313.1:0-4284 GCA_035636335.1 Streptosporangiaceae bacterium | reverse complement strand
CCAACGTCGCCGAGCATGCCCAAGGCCCGCAGCACTACGCCGCCCAGCAGCACGCCTTCCCCGGCGCCCAGCAGCAGGCCTTCCCCGGCGCCCAGCAGCAGGCCTATCCCGGCGCCCAGCAGCAGGCCTTCGCCGGCGGTGCGCCGGGCCAGGACGGCGCCGCGCCGCCCGGCATGCCGGGCATGCCGGGCTCCCCGGGAGGTCCCGGCTACCAGGGCGGGCCCGGCTACCAGGGCGGGCCCGGCTACCAAGGCGGTGCAGGCTACCAAGGCGGTGCAGGCTACGCAGGTGCGGGCGGGCCGTTCGTTCCCGGGCAGGCCGGGATCCCGCTGTCGCAGCTCGACACGGGCTCGTTCTTCGAGACCCTCATCCCGGTCAAGAGCTGGCTGCACGACCGCGGCTGGCGGCAGGGAATCCGGCTGCTGATCATCCCCTACGCGCTGCTGCCGCTGATCTTCCTCCAGGTCTTCTCCACCTCCATGTCGCTGAGCTCACCGGGCTGGGCGTACGCCCTGTACGTTGCGCCGCTGTGGCTGCTGACGTTCTGGTACCTGATCCGTCCGCCGGTGATCGGCAAGCTCGAGGTAGCTATCGCCGTCGGCATCATCATCTGGACCGTCATCTGGCTGCATGCCGTCACGATCTACGTCAACGAGAACTACGCCAACACGCACACCATCCTCGGCTCGCTCGTCGTCGGATACAACGAGGAGATCACGAAGGCGCTTCCGGTCCTGGTCGCCGCGATCGTCGTGCTCAAGGTCAGGAAGCAGAAGCTCGACCCGCGGACCTGGTTCCTGATGGGAACCGTCGCCGGCCTGACCTTCGGCATCGTCGAGCAGTCCATCTACACCCCGGCCGCGCTGGTCCAGATTCACGGCGCGCGCGGGATCAGCGAGGCCGATGTCGGCGCGCTGTCGTTCGCGTTCCGGGTGTTCGTCGATGGCTTCCAGCACGCGGTCTGGGCCGGCGTTTCCGGCTTCTTCATCGGCATCGCGATCAACTACCGCAGGCGCCGGATCCCGCTGCTGCTGCTCGGCATCAGCATCCCGGCGGTGCTGCACGCCCTCAACGACTACACGCTCACGATCTTCAGCACGGTGTGGGTCGGCGTCCTGGTCCAGGCGCTGTCGCTGCTGCTCTTCCTCGGCTACACGCTGTCGGCGTCGGCGATCGAGCGCCGGGTGCGCAGGAACCCGAGCTTCCGCGGCCAGTCGATCATGATGGAGCGGTTCAGCCTGCCCGAGCAGGCAGCAAGCCCCGGGTCAGGCTAGCCGGGATCGCTGGTTAGGCCGCCGACGGGGCTAGCCGGAAAGCACCGCCTCGATTGCTTCGGCGAACCGCAGCAGGTGCATGTCGCCGATGAAGCGCTCCCTGGTGTACGCCTTGCCCGCGGCGCCCATCAGGTCCGCCTGCTGGCGATGCCGGAGCAGCCACCTGACCTGCGCGCCGAACGCCGCGAGGTCGGCCGGGTCAGGCAGCAGGACGCCGGTGCCCGCCGCGACCTGGTCGACGATGCCGCCCACGGCCGAGCCGATCACCGGGCGGCCCTTCCACATGCCCTCGGCGACCGTGAGCCCGAACCCCTCGGCCAGGCTCTTCTGCACGATCACGGTGGCGCGCCGCTGGATCGCGTTCACCATGACCGCGTTCTCCTCGACGTCGTCCAGCGGCAGGGTCACCAGCAGCACCCGCTGCCTGGCCCGGGCCGGGAGCCGGTGCCACTGGTCCAGGCACTGCGCGAAGACCTCGGCGCCCTCCGGGTCGTCGGAGACGCCGCTCATCGACGGGCCGACCAGCACCAGGTACGCGTCGTCGCCGGGCAGCACGTGCTCGGCGAAGCCGCGCATGACGCCCGCCATGTCCTTGAGCTTGTCCCACCGCGAGACCTGGACCACGACCGGGTCGTCGCGTCCTGGCCGGCCGTCACCGGTCACCAGCCCCGGCCGCCTCACCTCGCCGCGCGAGCCGTCGCTGCGCACGAACCATCCGGGCCCGTGCGTGCCGTCGCCCTCGGTGATCCCGACGGTGGCCAGGATCGCCCGGACGTTGTCCGCGTCGATCTCGGCGTTCTTGGCCGAGAACGGGTCGATCGACGGCGGGATGACCCAGGTCCGCGCCAGCGGGACCCATATCGGGGCGAACTGCCGCCTGGTGAAGACGTAGCCGTGCGCCGCCGCCAGGTAGGGCCGCAGGAACTCCCACGCCCGGCGGGAGATGTCGGTCTGCTCGTCGATGCCGATGTGGCAGCGCCAGAGCACCCTGACTCCGGCCCTGGTCAGGGCCGGAGTCAGGCCCGCGGTCTGCGGGTCGTGCAGGATCGCCACGTCGCCGGAGCGGACGCGGGTAAGCAGTTCGTCGGCGTTGGCGGCAAGCACCTGCTCGTAGTGCCGGGCGTCGGCGCTGTCCAGCGGCGGCGCCTCGCCGTTCGCGCCGTGGATCTGGTTGTGCAGCCGCTTGGTGATCCCGAAGAACGCCGGGTCGCCGCCGACGGTTATCCACCGGATCGCGATGTCGATGCCCGCCACGTAACCCACGATGACCTGGAGCATCTCCGCGACACCGCCGCCGACGGCGGTGGAGTTGACATTCCAGATGGTGCGGCCGCCAAGCCGGTCCTTGAACAGGCTCCCCACCGTCACGAGCCGGTCGTACCGCTCCTGGCCGATGACCGGCGCCAGCCTGGACAGCGGCAGCGGCCGCTCGGCCACCTCGCGCAGCAGCGTCACGTGCCCATCATTAGCCATTCCGGCCCGGCGCGCATCTTTCGCGCCGCGAACTCAGGTTCCTGGCTCGGTCACGAAGTCGATCAGTTCCTCGACCCGGCCCAGGAACGCCGGGTCCAGGTCGGTGAAGCTGGTGACCGAGCGCAGGATCCGCTGCCACGCGGCGGCCGGGTCCGCGGGCCAGCCGATGGCGCGCAGCACTCCGTCCTTCCATGGCGTGCCGCGCGGGACGTCGGGCCAGCGGGCGAGCCCGAGCACGGCCGGCTTGACCGCGGCCCAGACGTCGACGAATGGGTGCCCGACGACGAGCACGTGCGGCGAGCGCACCTGCGCCGCGATCCGGCTCTCCTTCGAGCCGTCCACCAGGTGGTCGACCAGGACGCCGAGCCTGCGACCCGGCTGCGGGCCGAACTCGGCCGCGATCGCGGGCAGGTCGTCGACGCCGCCGAGGTACTCGACCACGACGCCGACGTCGCGCAGGTCGTCGCCCCAGATCTTCTCCACGAGCTCGGCGTCGTGCCGGCCTTCCACGTAGATCCGGCTCGCCCGCGCGACTTTGGCCCGGCTGGCGGGAGCGGCGACCGATCCCGAGGCCGTCCTGCTCGCGGCCGCGCTCCCGGGCGCCGGCCTGACCAGCGTGACCGGCCGGCCCTCGAGCAGGAACGAGCCTGGCCCGAACGGGAACGCCCGCCGCCTGCCGTGCCTGTCCTCCAGCAGGACGGCGTCCTTCTCCCATCCGACCACGGCGCCGCAGTACTCCGCGGCCGAGTCCTCGACGACCATGCCGTACTCGAGCGTGACCCGCGGGAACTCGGGGCGCTCGCGGCGCCGCCCGGCCGTGGCGAGCACGTCCGCGTCGTACCGCTTGCTCCGCATCCGCGTGCGCCTCCCGCCCGGCTCAGCGGTGGATCACGGCCGAGTCGTGGCAGAAGTGCACCGCGGCCGGGTTCGCGGCCCTGATCCGCTCCAGCGACCTGGCCCAGGCGCCGCGGTCGCTGGCCTGCCCGGGCGGCAGCGTGGCGTCCGCGGGGCCGCCGTACTGCACCGACGTGTACGCCGCGTCGCCGATCAGCACCTCCTGCGCCCCGTCCGCGACGCTGACCAGCACGGACTGATGGCCCGACGTGTGCCCGGGGGTCGCGATCACGCGGACGCCCGGCACGATCTCGGTGTCTCCGTCGAGCAGCTCGAACCGCGCGTTCATGAAGCCGAACCAGTCGAACAGCTCCCGCGACTCGACCTTGGCCCGCTCGACCTCGGCGCGCTGCACGTAGCAGGCGGCGTGCGAGAACACGGCGTTCTGGCCGCAGTGGTCGAAGTGCAGGTGCGTGTTGATCACCAGGCCGATGTCCGCGGGGGTCATGTCGATGTCCGCGAGCGCGTCGGCGACCGACCTGTTGACCACCCGCCAGTCGTTGAGCAGGTCATCCGGGCCGCCCACGCCGGTGTCCACGAGCAGCGCGCCGCCGGGATGCGTAACCACGAACCCGTGCACCGGCCACTCGCTGCCGCCGGCCACCTGCAACCGCGCTAGCTGCAACCGCTTGATCTCCAGCAT
>DASPZH010000312.1:0-11732 GCA_035636335.1 Streptosporangiaceae bacterium | reverse complement strand
CGAAGTCCATGTTCGCGGAGCCGAGAGAGTTGGTCCGCTCCCAGCCCAGGTACAGGAAGTTGCTGCCGTTGGCGAACTCCGATGACTCGTAGAAGCGCGTGAGGTCGCTCTTGTTGGGCGGTATCGAGCCGCTCACCACGGTGACGTTGGGGTTGTCCTCCTTGGTGCCCTGACCGAACGAGTTGTCTGTCGTCCCGCTGGCCAGGTCGATGCCTGCGTTGAGGTTCGCGACATTCTGCCAGTCGGTCGTCCCGAAGGTCGTCGGGCTCGTCGCCAGGTTCCCGTCGCCGCCGGCGAAGGTGCTGCCGGTCAGCGGCGCCGAACAGGACTGCGTGGTTCCTGTCGCGGCGAAGTCGCACCCGCTTGGGTTGTCCGCGAAGCTTGCCGCCGGAACGGCCAGGCCTACGGCCGCGGCGATCGCGGCCGCCAGCACCAGCCACCTTCGCCTGGTCAGATGAAATCGACGTGAGCCACGGCGGACCGGCGCTGGGCCGTCGCTGTGGATACTCGGTGTACTCATGGACCCTCCCTGAGAATCGTTCTCCCGGCGACGGGTTGCCGTTGCTTGCCGCAGTTATCCGGCGACATGCTCCTGCCGGCACCCGATACCCGTCGCCCGTGTGCACCGCCATGCGGCGGCCACGGCTCATGGTTGACAGAAGGCGCCGCACGCCCTGGCCAGTTGCCCGTTTCGGTGAGCACAGGTCGGCAGCGACCGCCTTGCGCCGGATGGCGGGCCACGTGCAGCGCTGACGATCCTGGGCGACGACATGGCGCGCGTTTCGACGCCGCTCCTGACCCCGCCTCGTTGCGCGCGCAAGGCGCCGCTGTAGTGAAGCCCCCGCCCGGCGCCCATCCGTGCACTGCCGAGCATCCGCGGGCACCTACGTTGCTGACCCATCAAGCCCCCCCGGGCCCCTGCCGAAATATCCTGGATGTCCCCGGATACCCTGGATACCCCGGATACCCTGGACATCCACCACATCCGGGATTAGATCCCCAGATTCAAATAAATTCCCGATATTCAGTATATTCTGCATGAATCTGCATGAATCTGCATGAAATAGATGTCGTGATCATCATGTGATCAGATACAAATCAATACGGTAACATCCAATCGATTCGAGGTCGATGACTGGACCTTAGTTCTTCATTGAAGGACTAAGGTCCCGAATCAGTCATTCCGTGAAGCCTGTTTGCGCAGGTAACCAGCGTTCTGGCTGCCCCTGGGGTAAATGAGCAGGGCTCCAGGCGGCGCTGCCGAGGAACGATGCGACCGGATCTGCTAGCCGCCACGCTGGGCAGGCGGCGTGCATTACCCGGCCGGGACGGGGTCCGAGGGTGCGAGTTGCCCGCAACTTCGGGCTAACGATCGTTACAGGCCCGCGACCGCCACCTGCGCCGGGTGCTCGATGGTGAACCGGTGCCTGATCGTCGCCGACTGCCCGGCCTCCAGGCTAAGGTCCCAGGTGAGCTCGCCCAGGTCCGTTTGCTCGGCCGGATTCGGGACCGTCTCCCGCAGCGTGACCTTGATCTTCCCGTCTGTCGAGACAGGAATGTGGTCGTGCACGCTGATCCTGGTCGGCCCCGCCCGGTGGCTGCGCACCGTCGTCTCGTAGGCGATGTCGACCGTGCGGGTGCCGCCGAGCACCGCCTTGCTGGTAGCACGGCGCCGCAGCTTGCGCTCGATCCTGATCTGCTCGTCCACCCCGAGCTGCAGCTCGAACTCCTCGCCGGTCGCGACGGTCTCGAGCTGCGTCTCGCCCGCGAACTGGCCGTCGTGGAAGATCCTGGCCGGCCCGGCGAGCAGCAGCAGCGGCGAGCCGTTCGTCGCCGTGGCCCGCAGGTAGGCCTCGGGCGCGAGCACGGGAACCGTGAGGTGGTCGACCGTGGCGTCGAGGTCGAACCGGGAAATGGTGGTCTTGTGCGGGTTGCCGTCGGCCGGCACGGCGAGCGGCCGCGGCACCTGGTAGACCTGGCCCGCCGTGGACTCGCCGACCTCCGCGGTCATCGGCGCGGCCTTCTGTGCCATGAGCGGCTCCGCGGCCAACGCGTGGCGGGTGCGGACGGCACCCTCGTCGGGACCGCCTGCCGCCATCGAGACTGACCTGCCACGCAGCGGGCCGGCCGGAGCGACGGGACGGCGGTTGATGTACCACGGTTGCAGCTCGGGCAGGTCCTGGTGCACGCCGCGACGGGTGGTGGACAGCGTCAGCGGCACGGCCGGCCAGTCTTCGCCGGTGCGCTGGGTGACCTGCCCCAGGTAGCTCACACTCAGCCGGTCGCCGCTCAGCCCGAGGTCGTACAGAGGCTGCCAGGAGGCGCCTGGCACGTGATAGGTCAGCTCGATCTCGGCCCTGGTCGCGGCCTCGGCCTCGATCGAGGCGGACACCTCGGTGAACTCGGCGGCGCCCGTCCGCTTCTCGGCGTGGGCCAGGCGTTGCTCGGCGGCCTGCAACTCGCGCTGGGCGGAGCGCTTGCGCGCGGTGATCTCCCGGCGAAGCTCCAGGGCGCCGGCGGTGCTGGCGGACAGGTGGTCGGCCATCTGGGCCAACTCGTCGCGCCCGGCCCGGCCGAAGCCGACGGCCCGCGCCAGTGCGGCGGCGGCGGCCTCGGACAGGTGGCTGGCGAAGTCGAGGCGCGCCTGGCACGCCGCGTCCTCGTCCTCCAGCGCCTGCACGGCGTCGTGGCAGCGTTCGACGTCGGACCTCAGCCGCGCGGTCTCGGTTCGCACCGGGTCGGTGCCGTATCCGCGGTTCACCTCGACTTCGAGCAGGGCGACGCCCTGGCCGCGCAGGGCGACCCGGACCGAATCCCGGTCCACCGACGGCGGCAGGCCGCCGAGCACGACCGGCCTGAGCCCGGCGGCCACGTCGACCGCGCCGGCGCGCACCACGCGCGCCCCGTCGCGGAAGACCGTCACCGCGGTGATCGGCGCCTCAAGCGCAGTGCTGGCCGGGTATGGGCCGCCCGGGTATGGGCCGGCGGGGTTCGGGCCGGCCGGGTGTGCGCCGGCCGGGTTCGGGTCGCCGGAGTTCGGGTCGCCGGAGTCTGCGCCGTCCAGGTCGCTGCCGTCTACGCCAGTTGCCACGGCGCTCTCCTCCCGCTCGGCGCCCGATACCGCCATTATCCGCGCAACGCGGAGGGAGCCGCGCGGGCGCCGGTGGTGCGCGCGGCGAGCGAGCTTCGGCTGTTCTGCGCGCAATGGCGGGGATCGGGGCTCTTCGGCATAGACTGGATCACCGCTCGTCGCGCTAGGAGCCGCACGTGGACATGTCAGCATCGAGTTCGGTTCAGCAGCAGGCCGCCCACGGCGGGATCCCGGTATCGCATCCGCTGCCGGGGTCGCCGGCGGATCCGCTGACCGACGCGATGCTGATCATCCGCGGCGCCGTGGCTGCCCGCGTCGGGCTGAAACTGCTCGGCGGGCTCGGCGTCCGCGTGGTCTGCCCGGACTACCCGCCCAGGCTGCGCCGCGACCAGGACATCGACTTCGCCTGCCTGTCCAAGGAGCGCAAGGCCGTCGCCGCGCACCTGGAGCAGGCGGGCTGCCAGCCTGACCGCCGGTTCAACAACCTCAACGGCGACCGGCAGATGTACTTCACGGCCCCTTCCGGGCGGCCGATCGACATCATGGTCGACCGGCTCACGATGTGCCACTCGCTCGACTTCCGGCCGTCGTTCCGCAACCTGCCGCACACCGTCGACGTGGTCGACCTGCTCCTGTCCAAGCTCCAGATCGTCGAGCTGAACGAGAAGGACGCCAGGGACCTCGTCCAGTTGCTGTCGTGCATGCCGATCGCGCCGGCCACCGGCGGGCTCGCGATCGACTCCGACCGGTTCTGCCGCGTGCTCGGGGCCGACTGGGGCTGGTGGCGGACGGTCACCGGCAACCTGGACCGGCTGCCGGGCCTGCTGGCCGAGCGGCCGCACCTGGCGCAGCCCGGCATGCCGTTCGACCCGGTCGGGCAGGCGGCCGGGCTGCGGCAGCTCGCCGAGACCGCGCCGAAGAGCATGAAGTGGAAGGTGCGGGCGGGCATCGGCGACAAGGTGCGCTGGTACGAGCTGCCGGAAGAGGTGGGTCACTGAGATCAGCCTGGTTGCACCAAAGCTCGGATTGCTCGGATTGCGCCGCGTTGCGCCGCGTTGCGCCGATTGCGCGGGGGCTGGATCCGATTTGTAACAAACCGGCGCTTGACGCCCACTTCTGCGGCCTGCTACACCGTTGCGTAGGCAACTTTCCCAGGGGGCGGGGTTACGTTCGATGAAGATCTTCTTTGCCACGGACATTCATGGGTCGGAGATCTGCTGGCGTAAGTTCCTGAATGCCGCCGCCTTCTACAAGGCTGACCTGGTCATTCTGGGCGGCGACGTCACCGGCAAGGTGATGATCCCGATCGTCTCGCACAACGGGTACTGGCAGGTCACGCTCCGGGGCAAGAGCCAGCGCATCGAGAATCGCGAGGCGCTGGCCGAGGTCGAGCAGCAGATCAGGAACCGCGGCTCCTACCCCGCCGTGGTCAGCCCCGACGAGTTGCAGTACCTGAGCCAGCAGGAGGGCGAGGTCGACCGCCGGTTCAGCGTCGAGATGATGCACTCGCTGGACCGCTGGCTGGACATGGCCGACACCAAGCTCAGGGGCGGTCAGATCGGCTGCGTCCTGAACGGCGGCAACGACGACATCTTCGAGATCGACCAGATGATCGAGTCGTCGCCGTGCGTTACCTTCGCCGAGGGCAAGGTGCTTGACCTCGGCAGTTTCTGCATGGTCTCGATGGGCTGGACCAACCCGACGCCGTGGGACACGTTCCGCGAGGCGCCGGAAGACGACCTTGCCGCCCGGATCGAGGCGGTGGCGCGGCACGTGCCCGACATGAGCAGGACGATCTTCAACTTCCACGCCCCGCCCTACGGGACCGGGCTCGACGAGGCGCCCGCACTCGACGAAACCCTGCGGCCGATACACGGGGGCGCGGTCATGAAGGCGGTCGGCTCGCTGGCGGTGCGGGACGCGATCGTCAAGCACCAGCCGCTGCTCTCGGTGCACGGCCATATCCACGAGAGCCGCGGCGTCAAGAAGATGGGCCGGACGCTGTCCCTCAACCCGGGCAGCGTCTACGGCGACGGAGTACTGCAGGGAGCGGTGATCGAACTGGATGCCAAGAAGGCGAAGGTCAGCAGGTATCTGCTGGTGAACGGATAGCCGACCGGGCCCGCGGCGGCGCGCGCGGGGCGGCCTGAGCACCCGGTC
Source organism: Streptosporangiaceae bacterium (assembly GCA_035636335.1). GTDB lineage: Bacteria > Actinomycetota > Actinomycetes > Streptosporangiales > Streptosporangiaceae > Chersky-822. The sequence goes on along the minus strand of DASPZH010000312.1, from coordinate 6,481 downwards.
AGGCGGCGGCTGCGATGAGGCCGAAGGACTTGGGCAACACGAGTGACAGCACATCCGGGAAGTGACAGAGTATACGCAATGTAACGTACCGCACGAACGATGGCTGATCGGCTTCGCGCTAGCCGGCGGCCGTGCGACCCGGCCGGACACCCCCCGCGGCCGGGCGCGGGACGTTACGGACACAGAAACCCCTGGAGGCGGAGTAGTACATGTCTGCTGAAGCCGTCGGCGAGAGGCCGACACTTTTCCTGAGGAAGGCGACAGGCCTGGTCAGAGGCTGGTCCGTCCGAGACTCGATGATCTACGCCTGCTTGTCCACCAACGTGGTCACCCTCGGTATCTTCGAGTTCTCCTACCAGTCGTTCTTCCCTAAGGGCCAGTTGCTGACGGCGATCCTGGTGTCAGCGGTCTGGGTCTCCTTCCTCGTCATCGCCTACGCGGGCCTGATCGTCACGATCCCGCGGGCCGGCGGCGACTATGTCTGGCAGACCCGAATCCTGGGCAGCGGCATCGGCTTCGTGATGGCCGTCACGGGCTGGTGGTTCACCCTGTGGCTGTGGGCGCCGATCTACGGCAACGTCCTGTCGGCCGAGTTCTTCCAGCCCCTGCTGGCGACGCTCGGCCACCCGAGCGCGGCGACCTGGTTCGGCAAGCCGACCGGCATCTTCGTGATCTCGATCATCACGATCGCGATGGCGGGCCTCCTGGTCTCGCTCGGCATGGCCGGCTACGCCAGGATCCAGAAGTGGGGCTTCTACGGCGGCCTGGTCGGCTTCGGGGTCATCCTCCTGCTGCTCGCGGTCAACAACCACGCGACCTTCGTGAACTCGTTCAACCTCGAGGCGCAGAAGATTTTCGGCGTGCACAACGCGTACCAGGCCACGAACGCAGGCGCGGCGAAGATCCACTACGTCTCGCCGACGTTCGGGTTCAGCCCGATCGCCGCCAGCATGCTGCTGGTCCCGATGATGATGTTCTACCTGCTCTGGCCGAACTGGGGCTCGACGCTGTACGGCGAGATCCGCGGCGCGAGCGACTTCAGGCGCGTGTTCAGCGGCATGTTCGGCGGCCTGTGGATCACGGTCATCCTGTCCGTGCTGTTCCTCGTGCTGGTGAACAAGACCATGGGCCAGACGTTCTACAACAACACGGGCGCAGCGTACTTTGGCGGTACGGCACCGATCCCGATCTGGCCGTACCCGATCATGTTCATCGGGTGGATGGTGCACAACCAGATCTTCCAGGTCGTGCTGATCGTGGTCATGTTCCTGTGGTTCCTGGCATGGGTCGGCACGCTGTTCCTGTCCTCGACCCGGGTGATCTTCGCGGCGGCGTTCGACCGGATCCTGCCCGACCGCGCGGCGGAGGTGTCGGAGAAGCGGAAGGTGCCGGTCTACTCGCTGGTGCTGATGCTGCTCCCGGCCGTGATCTTGAGCGCCGTCTACTCCTACTGGTCGAAGTTCGCCACCTACACGCTGGACGCCACCCTGGTGATCGCGGTGACGTACCTGTTCAGCGCGTTCGCGGTCGTTCTCCTGCCGTTCATCAAGAAGGAGTTGTGGAACGCCTCGCCGGCCAGCAGGATCAAGCTCTTCGGCGTCCAGGTCGTCCCGGCGGCCGGCTGGATCACCATCGGCCTGCTCGCGTTCAACCTGTGGGAATGGCTGACCAACGACACATACGGGGTCAACAACCCCGACTCGCTGTTGTACATGCTGGGCACGTACATCCTGGCCTTGCTGATCTACGTGGTGGCGCGGATCGTGCGCAGCCGCCAGGGCATCGACCTCGGCCTGATCAACAAGGAGATCCCGGTCGAGTAGTCCGCGCGGACCGCTCAGCACCGTCGGCCCGTTGATGCCGCTTCGACGACATCGGCGGGCCGACGACGCGATCGGGTCACACATCGTATGGGGGAGCCCCAGGCCATGAACGACATCCCGAGCCGGGCCCGCGCCGTCATCGTCGGCGCCGGAATCGTCGGCAACTGCCTCGCTTACCACCTGGCCAGGCTGGGCTGGCGCGACCTTGTCCTGGTCGACAAGGGGCCGATGCCCAACCCGGGCGGCTCGACCGGGCACGCCTCCAACTTCATCTACCCGATCGAGTACTCCAAGATGATGATGGAGCTGACCCGGGACAGCACCGAGCAGTACAAGAAGCTCGGCGTGTTCTCCGAGTCAGGCGGCCTGGAGGTGGCGCGCACGCCCGAGCGGATGACCGAGCTGCGGCGCCGGTGCAGCGCGGCGAAGGCGTGGGAGATACCCGCGGAGCTGCTGACCCCGGCGCAGGTGCGCGGGCTGGTGCCGTTCCTCGACGACTCGGTGATACTCGGCGGCGCGCACTTCCCGACCGTCGGCGTCGTCGACTCGCTGCGGGCGGGAACGCTGATGCGCGAGGATGCGGAAAACTCGGGTGCGCTGACCGTTCTCGCCAGCACCGAGATCCTCGGGATCACAACCGCCCCCGACGGCAGCGGCGCCGGACGGCCTGGTGGCCGGGTGACCGGGGTGCGCACCACGGCCGGGGACATCGAGACCGAGACGTGCGTGATCTGCTGCGGCGTATGGTCGCCCAGGCTGGCGCGGATGGCCGGCGCCAGGATCCCGCTCACCCCGATCGTGCACCAGATGATCAGCGTGGGCCCGATCGCGCTGTTCGCCGACACGCCGGGCGAGATCAGTTACCCGATCGTGCGCGACTCTGACCTCAACATGTACGAGCGGCAGCACGGCGGGGACATGGAGGTCGGCTCGTACGCGCACCGGCCGATCATCGTCGACCCCGGCTCGATCCCGTCGATCGAGCAGTCCGTGCTGTCCCCGACCGAGCTTCCGTTCACCCAGGACGACTTCGACCCGCAACTGGCACAGGCGCTCGAGCTGATGCCGGACCTGCTGGGCGACGAGCGGGCGGGAGTTCGTTACGCCATAAACGGCCTGATCTCGATGACGCCGGACGGGCATCCGGCCATCGGCGAGACCCCGGAGGTCGCGGGGCTGTGGTCGGTCGCCGCGAGCTGGATCAAGGAAGGGCCCGGGATCGGCCGGGCGGCGGCGGAACAGATGACCGGCGGGACGCCGGAGATCGACATCCACGAGGCCGACATCTCGCGGTTCTACCCGCACCAGCGGACGGTCGCGCACGTCACGGCGCGGGCCGCCGAGGGGTTCAACAAGATGTACGGGATCGTCCACCCGGCCGAGCAGTGGGAGTCCGGGCGGCCGACGCGGGTCGGGCCGGCCTACGACCGCGAGCACGACCTCGGCGCGGTGTGCTTCGAGACCGCCGGCTGGGAGCGGCCGTTCTGGTACGAGTCCAACGCGGCGCTGCTCGACAGGTACGCGGGCAAGCTGATGGAGCGGACCGGCGAGTGGGAGTCGCGCTGGTGGTCGCCGATCATCAACGCCGAGCACCTGGCCATGCGCGACGCGGCGGCGCTGATCGACCTGAGCGCCTTCGCCGTGCTCGACGTCGCCGGCCCCGGCGCGCTCGACGCCGTGCAGTACCTCGCGGTCGCGCAGCTTGACGTCGCGCCCGGCCGGGTCGTCTACACCTCGCTGCTCGACGACCGCGGCGGGTTCCGCGGCGACCTGACGGTCATGCGGCTGGCCACGGACCGGTTCCGGGTGGTGACCGGCGGCGCCACCGGCCAGATGGACCTGAAGTGGATCACCGACCACCTGCCCGCCGGCTGCGAGGCGGTCGTCACCGACGTCACGTCGGCGTGGACGACGCTGGGGCTGTGGGGGCCGAAGGCGCGCGACATCCTCGCGCGGGTCAGCCCCGACGACCTGTCGCACGCGGGGATGGCGTTCGGGACGTGCAAGGAGGTCGAGGTCGGCGCGCTGACCGTGCTGGCATCGCGGATCTCCTATGTGGGCGAGCTCGGCTGGGAGCTGTACGTGCCGATGGAGCAGGGCGGCAAGCTCTGGGACCTGCTCTGGGACGCCGGCCAGCCGGACGGGCTGATCGCGGCGGGCATCGGCGTGTACGGGACGACCGGACGGCTGGAGAAGGGTTACCGCTCGTTCGGCGACGAGCTGACCGCCGACTTCAACCTGGTCGAGGCCGGGATGACGCGGCCCAGGGTCAAGGCGCAGGACTTCGTCGGCAAGGCCGCCTACCTGGCGCAGCGGGAGCGGCCGCCGGCGGCGGTGCTCTGCACGCTGACCGTCGACGACCACGCGTCGGCTTCCGGTGAGCTCCGCTACCCGCTCGGCGGCGAGCCCGTGCTCGGGCCGGACGGTGCGGTGCTGACCGACTCCCGCGGCCGGACCTCGTACGTGACCAGCGCGGGCTCGGGCCCATCGGTCGGCAGGCACATCCTGCTCGCCTACCTGCCGGCCGACCATGCCGTCGCCGGCGCCGCGCTCGCCGTGGAGTACCTCGGCGAGCGGTATCCGGTCACCGTCGCGGTGGCCGGGTCGACGCCGCTGTTCGACCCGGCGAACGACCGGATCAGGTGCTGACGCCCGTGGAGATCTGCGTCTGCGTGAAACGGGTGCCGATGGTCGGCGGCTCGATCGCGGTGACCGCCGACGGGCTCGACGTCGACGTGACGATGTCCGGCTTCACGGTCAGCCCGCACGAGGAGTGCGCGGTCGAGGAGGCGGTGCAGATCACCGAGCGGCTCGGCGGCTCGGTAACCGTGCTCACGCTCGGGCCGCCGGAGGCGGCAGGCCAGCTTCGCGACATGCTCGCGCTCGGGGCGAGCCGCGGTGTGCTGCTGCAGACCGACGGCGCCGAGTGGGGCTCGGTCGCGACCGCCGCCGCGATCGCCGCGGCGGTCCGCGATGGCGGCTACGAGCTGCTGCTGTTCGGCAACGAGGCGGCGGACACCGGCGGGTACCAGGTGCCGGTGCGGGTCGCGCACCTGCTCGGGCTGCCCTGCCTGACCGGGATCAAGCGGCTGGAGGTCGGCGCCGAAGACGGCGACGGGCCGCGGCGGATCGTGGCCGCGCGGGAGTACCGGGGCGCCGAAGAGGCATTCGAGGTCGCGCTGCCCGCCGTGGTCAGCGTGAAGGAGGGGATCAACCTGCCGCGGTATCCCTCGCTGCCCGGCCGGCTGCGCGCCAAGCGCGCGGTGATCGAGACGATCGAGCCGAGCTTTGCGCCCGACGGGCTGCGCAAGGAACGGCTCAGGGTTCCCGCGGGCAGCGGCAAGCGGGCCCAGGTTCTCGGCTCGGGCACCGATGCCGTGCCCGCCCTGGTCGGCCTGCTCGACGAACTCGGGATCTTGTCATGACGGTGCTCGGCGTGCTCGAGACCGAGCCGGGCGGCGGTGCGGCCGATGCCTCGCTGCGCGCGCTGGCGGTGGCCGGCGCGCTGGCCGCCTCGGCGGGCGAGGACCTGGCCGCGGCCTGGTTCGGCCCGGTCGGCGCGGTCGACCGCGGCGGGCTGGCCGCTGCCGGGGTTGCCCGCGGCTGGGCCATCGGGCCGGACGAGCTGTCGGGATACGCGCCGCTGGCGTGGGCGCGGGCGCTGGCCGGACTGGCTTCGGCCGGTTCGTCTGGGTCGGCCGCCGGGCCGCCGGGCGGCGGCGGGCCGGTCTCGGCGGTGGTGGCCGCGGCCACCGACCACGGCAACGAGGTGCTGGCTCATCTCGGCGCGATCACCGGGCTGCCGATGGCGGCGAACTGCGTCTCGGCCACCCGGACCGGGCCAGGCGAGTGCCGCCTCGTGCGGCAGCGCTGGGCCGGCAGCCTGCTGGAGGACGCCGTGCTCGAGGCGCCGCTCGCCCTGCTCACGGTCGCGACGGACGCCGTCGAAGCCCCGGCCGCCGGCGGGCAGGATGATGGCCGGCCGGCTGATGCCGGGATCGGCGTCGAGCGATACGAGCCAGAACTCGCCGACGGCGACCTGCTCGTCCGCGCGGCCGAGTCGCAGCAGCGGCGTTCCGGGGTGTCGCTGGCCAGCGCCAGGGTGGTAGTCGGCGGGGGGCGCGGGGTCGGCGGGCCGGAGGGATTCGCCGCGCTCGAGGAGCTGGCCGGGCTGCTCGGCGCGGCGGTCGGCGTGTCGCGGGTGGTGACCAGCGAGGGCTGGCGGCCGCACCGGCAGCAGGTCGGCCAGACCGGCACCAAGATCACCCCAGAGCTCTACCTGGCCTGCGGGATCAGCGGGGCGATCCAGCACATGGCCGGCTGCCAGGGCGCCAAGACGATCGTGGCGATCAACACCGACGCCGGAGCCCCGATCGTCGCCAAGGCCGACTACGCGGTCATCGGGGACCTGCACGAGGTGATCCCCGCGCTGCTCGCGGCCCTACGCGAGCGCCAGGCGTAACTCGTCGGCCCGGAGGCGGCCGACTCGAGGAACAGGCGCACCATCTGGGTAGAGTTGGGCAGTGCCCGAACTGCAGCGGCTGCGTGCTGGCCATGCCCCGGCAGTCCTAGCCTTCGAGCTGGCGAACCGCGCCTACTTCGCGGCCTCGATCTCCGACCGCGGCGACGAGTTCTACGACCAGTTCACCGACCGGCAC
>DASPZH010000311.1:0-11333 GCA_035636335.1 Streptosporangiaceae bacterium | reverse complement strand
ACGGACGCGGCGCTGGTGATCGACACCTCGGTGATCAGCCGCGAACAGGCGACCGAGGCGATCATGGCCATGCTGACGACGGGCGGCTGGCTGGCCGAGGAGCGACGCTAGCGCGCGTGGGCTCGTTGGGCCTCGACGGCGGGGCTCGTTGTGCCTCGGCGGTGGGTCTTGACCCGACGAGGGCTAGTCGTCGTCCTCGGCGCTGGTGCCCGCGTTCAGCCGCTCGCGGAAGCCGGTGATCCGCTTGCTGACCGCGCTCGACATCGCCGTGCGCTGCGCGTTGAGCACGAAGTAGCTGACCACTCCGCTGATCAGGATCGCCGCGCCGAGCAGCAACAAGCTGCGGGCGCCGGCCAGGTACAGCAGCAGGAACGCTACGACGAACAGCCCGAGCCGCAGAGCGGTGTAAGAAAGGGTCGCGCGCATGACGGCACCAGCCTAGCCGCTGGCGCCGTCGCCCCGGCCAACGCCGGTGCGGCCAAGGCCCGTGCGGACGTCGCCCACGGCGGCGGAGACGGGGAGATCCGAGCGCAGCACGTCGGCGAGCAGCCGGGGATCGACGTTGCCGCCCGACAGGATCGCCACCCGCCGGCTGGCCCGCGGCAGCTCGCCGGCCCGGAACAGGCAGGCGGCGACGGCGACCGCGCCGCCCGGCTCGGCGACGAGGCGCGCCCCGGTAGCGAGCAGGCGCATGGCCTGGCGGATCTCGTCGTCGGTGACTGTGATGATGTCGTGCACCTGGCTCCGCAGGTGCAGCATCGGCAGTTCGCCGACCTGGTCAACGCGCAGCGCGTCGGCGATCGTGCGCTCGGTCTGCTCGGTCGGCCAGGCGACCCTGCGGCCCTGCCGCAGCGAGTCCGCGGCGTCGGCGGCAAGCTCGGGCTCGACGCCGACCACGAGCGCGGCCGGGTTGGCTGCCGTGACGGCCGCAGCCACGCCCGCGATCAGGCCGCCGCCGCCGACCGGGCACACGACCAGGTCCACATCGGGGCAGTCGGCGGCGATCTCCAGCCCGACCGTTCCCTGTCCGGCGATGACGTCGCGGTGCTCGAAGGGCGGTATCGGCGTGTAACCGTGGGCCGAGATCAGTTCGTCGACCGCCGCGGTCCGCGCGGCCAGCCCCGGTTCGCTGACGACGATCCGCGCGCCGCACGCCCTGGCCGCGTCGACCTTGACCGGGGGCGCGTTGGAGGGCACGACGACCGTCGCCGACACGCCGAGTAGCGCTGCGGCATATGCGACGGCATACGCATGATTGCCGCTAGAGTGGGCAACTACGCCCCTGATGCGCTGTCCGGGCGGCAGCGCGCTGATGGCCGAGTAGGCGCCGCGAAGCTTGAACGCGCCGGTCGGCTGCAGGGACTCCGCCTTGACCAGCAACACAGGATGAGCTGGCACATGATGAGCCGGGACAGGATTCGCTAGCACGGGATGAACGCCTGCGAACGGGACAAGCGGTGTGCGAAGGGCGACGCCGTCGAGTCGAGCGGCCGCGGCCTGGATCTCCGTTACCGACACAAGGTGTGACATGGATCTACCCTACGTGTACGCATCGTCATCGGCAGGTGTCGGTCAAAGCAATACGAGGAGGTTGTGAGTAAAATTTTTCTGGAATCTGAGGAGAATTGTGATCTTTAGTTATTAAGATAAAGATTGAGCGAGGGGGGTCTAGGCGAGCGAGGAGTCACAAATGGACGGGCAAAGTGATCGCCTGCTTACTCCCGGAGAGGTCGCAGCCCTCTTCCGCGTTGATCCCAAGACCGTCACACGGTGGGCCGCATCCGGCCGGATCAGCAGCATCAGGACACCCGGCGGTCATCGGCGGTATCGGGAAGTTGAGATCAGGGCGCTGCTCGGCATCGATGCCGATCCGGCCCCGGCCTCAGACCAGGCTGGATGACGCAGACGTGACGAGTCACCGCGGGAGGGTGCCCGCGCCGATGCTCGCCCGGTCGTTACGGGTTCGCGGCAGCCCACGGGCTGGACCTCGGAGCTAGGGTGCTTCGGAGTCGGCCGGCTGTCGCCGGCCAACTCCGAAGCCGAGCCATTCAGGTTCCGCGGCGCGATCGCCTACATCGGGACCAGCTCGAAGATCTCGACGCTGAAGCGGCCCTTCCCCTCCGTCAGGAACGGGTGATTGTCCGCCAGAGCCTTGGCCGCGTCCAGGGTGTCGGCCTCGACGATGGAGTACCCGTTGAGGTCGCCGGGAGCAGGGTTAGTGCCGTCGTCCGCGACGGCCGTGCGAGTTCCGAACGGGTTGCCGACCTCGGTCAGCGAGGCGCCGAGCCTGGCAATCCACTTGCCCCAGGCTTCCATCTGCTCCGCGTTCTGCTCGGCGGTCATGTCCTGCATAGGCGTGACCGGGCCCCGGTAGAGGTAGATGTACTTGCTCATGTCAGTCTCCTATGGTGTCTTGTGCAGGCCTTCACCCAGGCGGTAACGCTGGGCTGACGCGGTTTCGCGGCCTCGTATATCCCGACGTACTGCCGGGCCGGGAATCGACAGTGCCCGCAGCAAGTTTCCTGACGGCGTGCCCAAGCTCGTGCCGCAGCATGTGCCGCCGACGCGGCGGGGGCGGCAACCCGCTGGCCGGCGGCCCTGTCAGGTGGGTGTAGCTAATTGCCCGCCGCGGGCGAGGAAGTCAAGGAACTGGCGCCTGAGCGGCTCATCGCCCTCGCGCCAGCGTTTGGCGCGCTCGTCGATCTCTTCTTGCGTCAGCGCTACGGCCGCGAACTTCTCGTAGTCCCGGTCGGCCGGCCCGATTTCGACGTACGCCTCGCTGACGAGCCGACCGTCGCGGGCCGTCGCGGACTCGGGGACCAGCAGGTTGCCGTTCGGCAGCCGGATAACATACATGGTCGCACGACCCCCTTAGATGCCGTACCGCACGTTGAAGTAGAGCATGACGTTCAGCGCCGCACGCGTGTTACCGCCGACCATCTCCAGCAGCGCGGGCCGCTGACTCGACGCGATGGCGGCGAACGCGTCGGCGAAGAACTCCCTGCGGCCCAGATGACCCGGCTGGAGGTGGAAGTCGTTGGTCACATACGGCAGGCACTGCGTGTACAGCCAGATGAACTCGGTCGAGTCCGACTGCCAGCCGCCGTCGGTGCCGTCGATGTCGTCAAGCGCGTGCCCGATCTCGTGGCACATCACGTCGGGTGTCGGCGAGGGCCGGGAGCCGACGATGACCTTGCGCTCGCCGTAGGCTCCGGCACACGCGTCCCATGTTGCCCGCCCGGACGGCAGTGCCATGCCGCTGAGGCCGCCCATGTCGTCCAGGTCGGGCACGCCGCCGGGCCCAACGTGAATCGCATCGAGGCCGGCCACCAGCCGTTCCTTGATCAACTGCGGGAACTCGGCGAGCCGGTCGATGGCCAGCACGATCTGCGGTGGCGGCAGTTCACCGGCCTGCCACTCCCGGTGCAGGATCCGCTCCAGGTGACCGCAGTGCCGGTGCCCGGGCGCGGCGTGCGTTCGCTGTGCCCGCTCGTACCACGGCACGGCCGTCCTGGCCTCAGCCGCCGCCCTGGCCTCAGCCGCCGCCTTGCCCTTGGCCGCCGTCCTGCTGTCGGCCGCCGTCCTGGTGTCGGGTGGCGCTTTGCCCTTGGCCGCCGGCCCGACGCCGGTCCCGGCTCTGGTGGCCCCGGCTCTTCTGGTGGCTCCGGCTCTTCTGGTGGCCCCGGCCTTGGTGGCCTCCGCTCTGGCGGCCTCGGCTCTGGCGTCTTCGGCTCTGGTGGCCTCGGCGGCCGGGGCGCTGGGCGCCGGACGGATCGCCGCCCGTGCCGCGGCACCGCCGCGCGCCGCGGCTCCACCGAGCGTTCCCGTGCCGCCGCGCGTCCCCGCACCGCGGCGCGCCGCCTTCGACCGCTGCTGCTCATGCGTTGCCTGCGCCTGCTGAGCTGGCGCTGCCCCCATCTGCTCGCCCGACGCCGCCCCGGTCTGCTCGCCCGGCGTCGCCTGCGAGCGCTTCGCCGACACCGGCGGCGCCAGCGGGGCGGATGGCGCGGATGGCGCAACACCCGCAGGATGAACGTCCGGGTACTGCCTCGCCGGAGGCTCTCCGACCGGAAGCTGGCCGACCGGAAGCTGGCCGACCGGGTGCAACCACGATGGAAGCTGTCCACCAGGCGGCTGACCGACCGCGTGATGCCACGGCGGAATCTGTCCGGCCGGCGGCTCGCCGTCCAGGTTCCGCCAAGGCGGCTGGCCGACCGGGGGCTGGCCGACCGGGGGCTGGCCGGCGAGGTACGGCCACCGGGGACGGGGTCCGGCCGGATACTGCCCGGTCGGCCGCTGGTCATACGGATGCCGTCCGACCTGCTGCTGGTCAGCCGGGCGCTGGCCGGCCAGACGCGGCGTCTGAGCATTCCCGCTAGAGGTGCCCGCGGAGGACTGCGATGGCGGCGACTTGCCGACCCGGCGGTGACTGCCCCGCTGACCCTGGGCCGTCGTCCGGCCACCCTGAGCCCGGCCACCCTGAGCCCGGCGCCCCTGAGTCGCGGCCCGCGCCCTGCCCTCCGGCCCGGCGCGCAAGCCGACCGCCGCACGGGCACTGGTCAGAGACGTGAAGGCCGGTCTTGCCAGGGATCTCGGCCTACGGCTTGGCCGCCGCCGACGCCACAACTCCAGTAACCGCCGCATAGCTGTTGCTCCCGGGCCGAGATGAGACGCCAGGTTTCGACCGCACTCGACCTGACATCAGTATCCAGCATGTAACCGTCCGAGCCACGTCTATCGAGAGTTAGCAGGTAAACCATGCTGATTCGGTAACGTCTCGTCCCATCACCGGCTAGGCTGCGTCCATGTTGGTACTGTGTGTCGTCTTTGCCCTACTAACCGTCGGTTTGGTCGTGCCTTGCGTGATCGACATCGCGACGACGCCGAGGCACTACTTCGACCTTCCCTCCAAGCAGATCTGGCTGACCGTGGCCGTCGCCTTCTGGGTCTTCGGCGCCGCCGCATGGCTGCTAGTCGGACGCCGGGAGGTGCGGATGCACCGGCTGTGGGATGACGTGACCGGTAGCTGGATTTCCATTCAGGGTCAGCATCGGCATCCTGCTGCCCGCGGAGCCGGGTACGACCACCCGTTTGCCAGCGTAAAGCGCGGTCGGCAGGCGGCGACCGCCCGGGTCCGCTTCGTTGCCCCCGATGACAACCCCGACTTCCTGCTCGAGCTCGATCGCAGGATCCGCGACTGGCGCAAGGACACGTAGCCGCCACCCGCTGACTCCATGATTACCGCCGGAGCGGGAGGGGAAGACCGCGCATCAGTGCAGGCCCGCGTCAGTGCGGCCCCGGGTCAGTGCAGGCCCGCGTAGGAGTGCAGGCCGGATACCCACAGGTTCACGCCGACGAGGTTGAACAGCAGGCAGGCGAAGCCGAACATCTGGATGGACGCGGCTCGTCCTCCTCGCCAGCCCGCCGTCCTCCGCGCGTGCAGGTAGGCCGCGTAGACCAGCCAGGTGATGAACGACCACGTCTCCTTCGGATCCCAGCCCCAGTACCTGCCCCAAGCGTGATCTGCCCAGATCGCGCCCGCGATCACCGCGAAGGTCCAGGTCGGGAACGCAACCGTGACAGCGCGGTAGGCGAGCCGGTCAAGCACCTCCGCGCCGGGCAGCCGGTCCATGATCCCCGCGAGAGCGGACGGCTCGCCGGCCGCGGTCCGCCGCTGATGCCGGGAGACCAGCAGGTAGAGGGCGGTGACGACGGCCCCGAAGATGAACGTGCCGGTTGCGATGATCATGCCGGTGACGTGGATGGCGAGCCAGTAGGACTGGAGCGCGGGCATCAGTTCGCCGGCCGGGGTGTAGATGACGATCACGTCGACGGCGAGCGCCAGCACGACCAGCACGAGCACGAACAGGCCCATGTAGTAGGCCCGGAACCGGACGGCGCAGATGACCAGCGCGAGTACCGCGGCGCACGTGATCGCGGCGATGAACTCGTACATGTTGCCCCACGGCACCCGGTGCTCCGCCATGCCCCTGGTCGCGACCGCGGTGATGTGCAGGATCAGCCCGGCGCAGGTCAGCAGGAAGGCGACGCGCTGCCACGACCCCTCGGGCCACGGCGACCGCCGGGCAGCAGCCGGAGCGGGTGCGGGCAGCGCGCCGCGCCCGGACCAGGCCGAGCCGTCATCACCAGCCGCGGTATCGCCGGCCCCCGCACCGCCGGCGCCGGCGGCGGCGCCGACGAGCTGTGGCTGCGGCGTGGCCGAGGATGAGGCGGCGGCCGACTGCCGCTTGCCGAACGCGAAGTGGCACGCGTAGCCGAGCATCGCCATCGCGTAGAGCACGATCGCCAGTACCAGTGCGACGTTGCTGGTCTGGGCCAGTCCCGTGTTGGGCACTGCAGCTCACTCTCCCTTTGCCGCTACGGCCGACGCCTCGGCGCCGCCGGATCCGGCGGCGGCCGCGGCAGCACCGCGAACCTCCAGCATGATCTCGCTCGCCAGCTCGGCGAACTCGGTCTCGAATCCACCTGCCATGTCCGACCTCGTCAGGCCCCCGACCTCGACGGTCGTCACCGCTGCATCGACCGGGCCCCCGGCGCCGTCCGCGAGCCCGACCTGGGCCGCCCGGACGAAGATCCGCCGACGCCGGACGAGGAACGACAGGATCAGCCCGGCCAGCGCGGCCAGTGCGGACACCAGGGCGGGAAACTGCCCGGGGTCATACGTGATGGCCAGGCTGGCCCACTGCCGGTAGCCGGTGAACGTCAGCTTGCCGAGCCCGTCGGGCAGCGTGACCGACTGCCCGGGGGCCAGCGGCCTCGGGCTGACCGCCAGCCGCCGCATCCGGCTGGTGTCGAGGCTGTAGACCGACTGCGGCTGTCCGCCGTTGATGCCAAGGTTGCCCGCGTACGAGACCAGGCTGACCCGCGGGTAGTCCGCCGCGGGGAACGCGGAAGCCAGCCTGCCGCCCACGTCGATCTCGGTGGGCAGGAACACCCCGGCGAAGCCGAGCTGTCGCGGGCTCGCGTCGGGCACCTTGACCACCCCGGCCGAGGTCAGCCCGGACTGCTCCACCGGGATGAACGGCACGGCCTGGTCGAACCGCACGACGCCGGTCCCGTCGGTGACCTTGAACACGGGCGCGTATCCGTGCCCGATCAGGAACACCTGCACCCCGTCGACGTTCAGAGGGTGGTTCACCTGCAGGTCATATCTGGTCAGCGGCCCGCCGTAGCGTGAGTTGTACCGGATCGAGGCGACGAACCTGGCCGGCTGCCCGCGCTGTGCACCCGAGGTAATGTAGCTGGCCGAGAACTTCCGCAGCGTGATGCTGAACGGCTGCAGGTCGCCGGCCGAGACCAGCCGGCCTGGACGGAACACGTCCAGTCCCACCGGCGTGTTGGCGAAGGTGTCGCCGTCCACCAGCAGCCGGTTGCCCTTGTACCCGAACAGGCCGCCGAGCGCGACCGAGGCCAGCAGCCCGAGCAGCGCCACGTGGAACAGCAGGTTGCCGACCTCGTGCAGGTAACCCTTCTCGGCCGACACCCAGCCGTCGCCGGTCCTGACCCTGAACCGGCGCCGCCGCAGCAGCGCCGCGGCCGACTCGAGCGTGCGATCCGGCCTCCACGGCGTCGCGAAACCCGCGGCCTGCGGCAGCCTGCCCAGGATGCGGGGCGCCCTGGGCGGCGGCTGCCTGGCCGACCTGGCGAGCCGGAAGGTGCGCGGCAGCACGCACCCGGCCAGCGAGGTGAACAGCAGCAGGTAGATGGCGGCGAACCAGGGAGCGCCGAATACATCGAACCCGGACAGCCTGGCCAGGAAGGGCGCGAGCGCCGGGTGGGCCGCGTAGTACTGGGTCACGGCCGCCGGGTTGATGCTCTGCTGTGGCAGGACCGACCCGGGGATGCTGGCCAGCGCCAGCAGGAAGAGCAACACCAGCGCGGTGCGCATCGAGGTGAGCTGGCGCCAGCCCCAGCGCAGCCAGCCGACCACGCCGAGCCGGCCGCGCCCGGGCCGGGGTTGCTGGCCTTCGGCCAACTCGCTCTCGCCGGCCAACTCGCGCTCGCCAGCCAACTCGCTCTCGCCGGCCAACTCGCGTTCGGCGGCCGCGCGCCCCGCCAGGTCCTGGGTCATGACTGTCCGGCCAGGATCTTGGTGACCAGCGCTCGCAGGCCCCGGTAGGAGACCTCGCCGACGATCCGGCCCGCGATGTGGCCGGTGCGGTCGATCAGCAGCGTGGTCGGGATGGCGACCGGGGGCACCGTGCCGTGGAACGCGAGCGCGACCTGCTCGCCCGGATCGCTCAGGCTCGGGTAGCCGACGGAGTACGTCCGCTCGAAGGCCAGCGCCGCCGCGGGCGAGTCATGGACGTCGTCGCCGACAAACCTGACCGGTGCATTCTTGAAATGGGTCGCGAGCGCGGCGAGAGCCGGGGCCTCGTGCCGGCACGGCGCGCACCAGGACCCCCAGAAGTTGAGCACGACCACCTTGCCGCGGTCGGCTGCCAGCCTGAACCTGCTCCCGGTCAGCGTCGTCCCGCCGACGGCCGGGGCGGCGGGCCGGGAACCAGGACGGTAGTACGTGCTGCTGTAGCTTCCCCCGACGAACCCGCTGCTCGCCGACGTGCTGTCCGCGATCGTGCCGGCCGAGCACGAGGTCAGCGCGAGCACCGCCGCGCTCGCCAGCACGGCACCGGCCAGCACCGGGCCCGCCACCACCGGGCCCGCCAGCACCGCGCGGACGGCACCAGCCGGTCCGGCAACAACAGCAGCCGCGGCACTTCGTAGGCGGGTCACAAGGAGATCTCCTACAGGCAGTAGTACGCAACCATTGTGCAGGATCCGGTTCGGCGGGCTGACTCCGGCCCTGCCGGGAGCGGAACGGGCACGGAGCGGGCACGGTACAGGCTACGCGCCGGCGACCCGCGTTCCGGCCGAACCGGACGGCTCGGCGTAGCTGACCGACGTCAGCCGGTCCCCCTCGTAGGCCAGGCTGGTCACGCTGCCGAGGGCGCACTGCCTGCGGCGCGGGTCGTGCCAGAGCGTGCGGCCCTCCACCGAGCGGCGGGTCACCCAGATCGGAAGCTGGTGACTCACGCAGACGGCCTCGTGGCCGCGCGCCGCGGCGGCCACGTCCGCGACCGCCGCCAGCACCCGGGCGGCGACCTCCTTATAGGGCTCGCCCCAGGACGGCCGGAACGGGTTGCGCAGGTAATACCAGTACCGCGGCGCGCGCAGCGAGCCGTCACCGACTCCGACGTTGAGCCCCTCGAAGTGGTTCCACGGCTCGATCAGCCGCTCGTCGATCTCGATCGTCAGGCCAAGCTGGGCCGCGATCGGCTCGGCGGTCTGGATCGCCCGCTCGAGCGGCGAGGACCGGAGCACGGTGACATCGCGGCCCGCAAAGAACCCGGCGGCGTTCTTGGCCATTATCTGGCCGTCCTCTGACAGCCGGAATCCCGGAATCCGGCCGTACAGGACGCCGTCCGGGTTCGCGACCTCGCCGTGCCGCACGAAATGAACGATCGTCCTCGGCGCCTCGCCGGCGACCGCGGCGGCCTGCGGATTCTCTGTCATGGCGCGCCAAGCTTACCCGCGGCCCGGCTGCCGCGCGGACTCGTCCTGGCGGGCCGACCCGGATAAAGTTCCGCAAATAGGCATTCCCCGACCGTCGGCAGGTAGGCCCGCGTGAGTCCCACGGCCATCGCGCTCGTCCTGGCCGCCGCTGTCGCGCACGCAAGCTGGAACCTGTTCGGCAAGCAGGCCGCGGCGACGGGCGCCGCGTTCTTCATCTGGCTGGTCGCGGCGTGCGTGACCGTCGGCTACCTGCCCGTCGTGGCCATCGCGGCGATCGCGACGCGCCCGCATCTGGCCGGCCTGAACTGGCTGTTCCTGGCCGGGACCGGGGTGCTGCACTCCGGCTACTTCCTGTTTCTCCAGCTCGGCTACCGACTCGGCGACCTGTCCGTCGCCTATCCGGTGGGCAGGGGGACCGGCGCCCTGCTCGCGGCGCTGGCCGGCATCGTGCTGCTCGGCGAGCGACCAGGGCCGGTCACCGGCGCCGGGATCATCGCGATCATCGTCGGCGTCGTCGCGATCGGGCTGCCCGGGCGGGCCGGCCAGACCACCGACGCGGGACCGGCCGCCGACGCGGGACCCGTGGCCGACGCGGAGCCCGCCGCGGTCCCGCGGGCCAGCCGGACCACGATCGGCTTCGCGCTGGCGACCGGCGCCTTCATCGCCTGCTACACGATCTGGGACAAGTACGCGGTGGCGAGCCTGCACACCGAGCCGATCCTGCAGGGGTACGCCGGCTTCCCCGTCATGGCCGCCGCGTTCACCCCGATCGTGCTGCGCGACCGGCAGCGACTCGCGTGGGTCTGGCGGTCGCAGCGGCGCCAGGTACTCGGCACCGCGCTTCTGTCGCCGCTGGCGTACATCCTGGTGCTGGTCGCCCTGAGCTTTACCGCGGTCAGCGTTGTCGCGCCGGCCCGCGAGGTCAGCGTGCTGTTCGGGGTCCTGCTCGGCAGGCGGCTGCTCGGCGAGGGCAACCTGGCCCGCCGGCTCGCCGGGGCGGCTGCGATCGTGGCCGGCATCATCGCGGTCGCGATCGGCTAGGACGTGACGATGAACGGCAGCATCATGTCGTTGTCTTCGTGCTCGAGTATGTAGCAGTGATAGACGTAGGCCTGCGGCGCTGTTACGCCCGTCGGCAGGTCGAACTTCGCCCGGATGGTGGTGAAGTAGCCGGGATTCACCTTGGTCGTGTCCTTGAAGCCGCGCTCGGTGGGATCTGGCGGCTCCATCGGCCCGGTCGCGAACGGCGACGGGTCGATGCCCCATGTGGAGCCCGTTCTCCCGCGTAGCGAACGTCAATGTAGAAGGATCGCTCGTGACCCGTGAGAGCCGAAGGTCCCCAATCTGGCTATCGACCAGCCTGACATTGTCCGCGCACCCGTCCGGCACCTTCCGCCCGGAGGCCGGAGCTGGGACCGCTTGCCAGGAATGGCCTGTTTGCGGGGTTTGGGGGGTTGGCGGCAGGGCCGGGCAGGTTCATGATCACTTCGCGAAGGCGAGCCGGCGATGATCCCGCTTTGTCAATCCGATACGTCATGTATCGGTGGGCGATTCCGGCGAGTGAAAAGGCGAGTGAAAATAAGACCACGCAGCCCGTGTATTCTCCCTAGCCCGCGCTCCCAATGACTGTTAACGTACACCAAAATGCGCTACCCCACGGGGCCAAGAAAAAGGGGATGCATAATGCTACGTCGTCATAAGGGCGTTCCGGTCGCCATCGCGGCCGCGGGGGCGCTAGTCAGCATGGTGGCACTCGGTCCGGTTACCAGCGCGGTGGCCGCTCCGACCTGGCGGACTCA
>DASPZH010000310.1:0-8188 GCA_035636335.1 Streptosporangiaceae bacterium | reverse complement strand
TCCTTGCCGTAGCCCGAGTGCTTGAAGCCGCCGTGCGGCATCTCGGACACGAACGGGATGTGGGTGTTGATCCACACCGCCCCGAAGTCCAGCAGGCGCGCCGACCTCATCGCCCGGCCCTGGTCGCTGGTCCACACGCTGGCCGCCAGCCCGTACCTGACCCCGTTCGCCCAGCGGATCGCCTCGTCCTCCGAGCCGAACCGTGTAGTTCCAGGGCGTCACCTGGGCGCAGACGCCAACCTGCTCGCGCCTGACCATCGAGGTGTGGCCGGCCAGGCAGTGCGAGGCTCCGCTCGGCCGACGTGGCGTCCCGCCAGGTCTCGAACGCGGCGGCGGCGGCGCAGCGCCGCGTCCACGTCGGCGGAGCCCGATACCGGGGCGATAGCGTACGTCTCGCCGGTGCTCGGGTCGACGACGTCGCTGACCGCGTCGCTGGTGGCGTCGGCGAACTGCCCGTTCACGAAGTTCTGCAGGGCGGTCAAGGTCGTCCTCCTCCGGTCCGCGCCGGCCGGTTCCCGGTCGGAGCTACGACTTTGGCATGCATAGGGTCGTCATACAAGCGATTCAGCAGTGATTAGGTCCAATCGCGACGAAATCAGTTGACAGCCAGCGGCGACATGGCAGCATGGGTTAGAGCAAGGAGGACATAACCGATGGCACACCTGCAGGCTGCGGGGCCTGCTCCCGAGCCGGCTGCCGAGCGCTCAGGCGGACGGGACAAGCACCAGGTTCCGATCGTCCTCGACGCTATTGCCCGGCACATCATCGACCAGTTGCAGCAGGACGGCCGGCGGTCGTACGCGTCGATCGGCAAGGCGGTCGGCCTCAGTGAGGCGGCCGTGCGCCAGCGCGTCCAGCGGCTGATCGACGCCGGGGCCATGCAGATCGTCGCGGTGACTGACCCGATGTCGCTGGGCTTCCGCAGGCAGACGATGATCGGGATCCGCTGCCACGGCGACCTCCAGCGGGTAGCCGACACGCTCGCGGGTATGGACGCCATCGACTATGTGGTCATAACGGCAGGCTCGTTCGACCTGCTGATCGAGGTCGTGTGCGAGGACGACGACCAGCTACTCGAGATACTCGGCGAGGTGCGGTCGCTGCCGGGTGTGACGACGACGGAGACATTCGTGTACCTGAAGCTGCGCAAGCAGACCTATCACTGGGGGACCAGATGAACGCCACGCCGGCCACCGACTACGCCGCACTGCAGCAGGCAGCGAAGCGGAACCTGTGGCTGCACTTCACCCGGCACTCGCCGTACGCCGATGCCGACATCCCGATGATCGTCCGCGGCGAGGGCCAGTACGTCTACGACCAGCACGGCAAGCGCTACCTGGACGGGCTCGCCGGCCTGTTCGTCAGCCAGATCGGGCATGGCCGCGCCGACGTCGCCGAGGCGGGCGCCCGCCAGGCCGCCGAGCTGGCCTACTTCCCGCTGTGGTCCTACGCCCATCCCCGCGCGGTCGAGCTGGCCGAGCGGCTGGCGGGCTACGCGCCTGGCGACCTGAACCGGGTCTTCTTCACGACGAGCGGTTCCGAGGCGGTCGAGTCCGCGTGGAAGCTCGCCAAGCAGTACTTCAGGCTGACCGGCGAGCCGACCAGGTACAAGGTGCTCAGCCGGTACATCGCCTACCACGGCACCAGCCTTGGCGCGCTGGCCATCACCGGCCTGCCGGACATCAAGATGCCGTTCGAGCCGCTGCCGGCGGGCGGCGTGCGCGTGCCGAACACGAACTTCTACCGCGCGCCCGCGTTCGTCGCCGACGACCTGACCGCGTTCGGGGCGTGGGCCGCCGACGAAATCGAGCGGGCCATCGTGCGCGAGGGCCCCGAGTCGGTCGCCGCGGTCTACCTCGAGCCGGTGCAGAACTCGGGCGGCTGCTTCCCGCCGCCGCCCGGCTACTTCCAGCGCGTCCGCGAGATCTGCGACAAGTACGGCGTGCTGATGGTCTCCGACGAGGTGATCTGCGCGTTCGGCCGGCTCGGCTACATCTTCGGCTCCGAGCGGTACGGCTACACGCCCGACATCATCACCTTCGCCAAGGGCGTCACCTCCGGGTACTCCCCCCTGGGCGGCATGATGGTCAGCGACCGCCTGATGGAGCCGTACCAGAAGGACGAGAACACCTTCCTGCACGGCGTCACGTTCGCCGGCCATCCGGTCTCCTGCGCGGTCGCCCTGGCCAATCTCGACGTCTTCGAGAAGGAGGACCTGCTCGGCAATGTCAGGTCCAACGAGTCGGCCTTCCGCGCCACCCTCGAGAAGCTGAACGACCTGCCCATCGTCGGTGACGTCCGCGGCGACGGCTACTTCTACGGCATCGAGCTGGTCAAGGACAAGGCCACCCGCGAGACGTTCAGTGACGCCGAGTCAGAACGGCTGCTCCGCGGCTTCCTGTCGCACGCGCTGTTCGACGCCGGGCTGATCTGCCGGACCGACGACCGCGGTGACCCGGTGATCCAGCTATCGCCGCCGCTGACCAGCAACCAGGAGCACTTCGACGAAATCGAGCAGATCCTGCGCGCGGTGCTCACGCAGGCCTGGACCAGGCTCTGAGCCTGCGCCGCACCGAATGATCACCTGTGCCCGACTCTTCGCGAAGAGTTGCCATCTCGTTACATGCGTTTTAAGGCAGAGGACCCCTCTGCGGCGTCTGTATTAGTGAGGGCGCAGAAACGGCACCGCGGAGCCCCATCGGGTGCCGGGCCAGCCCTGACGCGGTCGGTTCGTTGCGGGAGGCACCATGTCAGGCAGAAGCACATCGTCGAGCACGGCGGGCACGGACAGCAGCAAGCGGTGGGCTGCCCTGGATAAGCAGCACGAGCGGCTCGTCGACCCGTCGCACCCCTTGCTGGCCGAACTCCGGCGCGACCTCCCCGACCTCGACCGCATGCTGCCCGCCGCGAGCTAGCTGGCCGCGGCGGCCGACCCGGCGATCGCGGTGGTGACCGCCGCGCGCACCCAGGCGACGGCCTCGCCGACCGGGACGCGCTCCTTCTCGCCGTTAGCCCGCTTGGTGATCTCGACGACTCCCTCGGCCAGGTCGCGGCTGCCGACGCTGATCCGCAGCGGGATCCCGGTCAGCTCCGCGTCCGCGTACTTGACGCCGGGACGCACGTCCCGGTCGTCGATCAGCGCGTCCACCCCGGCGTCGAGCAGGCTCGAGTAGAGCACATCGGCAGCGGACCTGGCCTCCGGGTCCCGCACGCTGAGCAGCAGCACCGTCGCCTCGGCGGGCGCGACCTGAACCGGCCAGGCCAGGCCGGCGCCGTCGTGATGCACCTCGGCGATGACAGCCATCGCGCGCTCGACCCCGATGCCGTAGCTGCCCATGATCGGGATGACCGTGCCGCCGTCGGCCGTGCTGACCGTGACCCCGAGCGACGTGGTGTACTTGCGCCCGAGCTTGAAGATGTGGCCCACCTCGATCGCCTGGACGAACTCCAGCGCCGTGCCGCACCGCGGGCACGGCTCGCCCGCGGTCACCTCGCGCAGGTCGGCCCACTGCGCGACCGTGATGTCGCGGTCCACGTCCACGCCGGTCAGATGCACGTCGTCGACGTTGGCCCCGGTGCTCATCCCGCGCCTGCCGCGCAACGCCAGGTCGGCGATGACGGGCATGTCCGTGACCCCGACCGCGCCGAGGCTGCCGGGCAGCGCGCCCAGGGCGGCCTTGATCTCGTCCGGCTGCGCGGGGCGTATCGTGACCGCACCCGTCACGTCGACGAGTTTCTGGTCCGACAGCGGGTGGTCGCCGCGCAGCAGCACCAGCGTCAGCGTGCCGTCAAGCACCTCGACGAGCGTCTTGATCTGCCGGTCTGCCGCGAGCCCGTAGTCGACCGCGAGATCCTCGATCGTCCGCACGCCAGGCGTGTCCAGCCGGGCCGGCGCGGACGGCAGCTCGGCTGCCGCCGGATCCTCGATCGGCGGCAGCGCGGAGGTCGCCTTCTCCAGGTTCGCGGCGTACCCGCAGTGCGGGCAGATCGCGACGAGATCCTCGCCCGCCGGCGACGGGCACATGAACTCGACCGAGTCGGTGCCGCCCATATTGCCGCTCGACGCCTCGACGGCGATGGCCGGGATCCCGAGCCTGGCGAAGATCCGCTCGTAGGCTGCCTTGTGCGCGTCGAAGGAGACATCGAGCCCGGCCTCGTCGACGTCGAAGCTGTAGGAGTCCTTCATCGTGAACTCGCGGACCCGCAGCAGCCCGCTCTTGGGCCGCGGCTCGTCCCTGAACTTGGTCTGGAACTGATACCAGAACTGCGGCAGCTCCCGGTAGGACGCGAACTCGAGCGCGAGGGTGGCGAAGATCTCCTCGTGGGTCATGCCGAGTACCACCTCGGCGCCCCGCCGGTCCCGAAGCCGGAACATCTCCTCGCCCATCACCTCGAGCCGGCCGCTCTTCTCCCAGATGTGAGCGGGCTGCATGCACGGCAGCAGGAACTCCTGCCCGCCGATCCTGTTCATCTCCTCGCGGATGATGCGCATCACCTTGGCGCGTACCCGGATGCCGAGCGGCAGCAGGCTGTAGTGCCCGGCCATGAGCTGGCGGATGAAGCCGGCCCGCAGCAGCAGCCGGTGGCTGGCCGCGTCCGCGTCGGCCGGGTCGTCGCGCAGGGTGGGGATGTGCAGCTGTGACCAGCGCATGTCGGTGCCTTGCCTCGCAGGAGATCAGGTGAGTGCGGCAGTCGGGTGCCAGCGTGATCGAGTCAGCCTAGCCGGGATCGCCGCCGGAGCCGCAACCGTATTCTATGGCAGTGACCGCACCCGGCCCGGTTGTTCCCGCGGTCAGCCGCCGCCGCGAACTCGGCACCTTGAGCGCGCGTTCGCTGCTGCTGACGGTACTCGGCGAATACGTGCTGCCCGGCGGCGAGCCGGTGTGGACCGTCGCCATCGTCCGCGCGCTGGCCCTGCTCGGGGTGGCCGAGAAGGCCGCCCGGCAGGCCCTGGCCCGCGCCGCCGCCGAGGGCTGGATCGTCTCGCGGCGGCACGGGCGGCTGGCGCAGTGGCAGCTCAGCGCCGCGGGCCGGCGGATGCTCAGCGACGGCGCCAGGCGGATCTACTCGTTCGGCCAGGACGGCCAGGACTGGGACGGGCGCTGGCTGATCGTGCTGGTGAACGCCGCCGACCTGGCCAGCCAGACCAGGCACCGGATCAGGACCAGGCTGACCTGGGCCGGGTTCGGCGCTTTGCCCGGCGGCGTCTGGGTCTGCCCCGACCCGCGCCGGGAGCCTGAGGCCAGCCGGATCCTGGACGAGCTCGGGCTGGCCGGCGCGGCCATGTCGTTCGTCGCCAGGTGCGGCGGCATCGGCGCCCCGCAGGACATCGTCGCCCGCGCCTGGGACCTGCGGGCCGTGGAGCGCGGCTACGCGGAGTTCATCGATACCTTTGCGGTCCTGCGGCCGGCCGGCGAGGACGAGACGCTGACCGCGCAGACGCTGCTCGTGCACGAGTGGCGCCGGTTCCCGTTCCTCGACCCCGGGCTGCCGCGCGAGCTGCTCCCGCCCGCGTGGCCAGGCGCCCGGGCAGCCGCGCTGTTCAGCTCCAGGCACGCCCGGTGGCAGGCGGACGCCGGCCGCTGCTGGACCAGGCTCGCGGCCGGCCAGGCCACGACGCCCCGGCGCTTACCCTGACCCGGCCGCGCCGCCCGCGCCCGCGCCGTCCAGGTGCGCGGTGTCGTTGAAGCTCCGGACGTACCAGCGGTCGGCGGTGACGATCAGGCGCGAGATCGACGCGTTGTCCGCGGTGTTGAACGCGAACGGCCGGGACCCGCTCGCCAGCGCGAGCGCCTGGCCGATGACTCCCCCGTGCGTGAACACGGCAACGCGCTGGCCCGCGTGCTCGGCGGCCAGCCGGACGATCGCGGCCCTGACCCGGCCGTCGAATGACACCAGCGACTCCGCGCCGGGGATCACGTCCCAGCGCTCCTCGGCGAACATCCGCTGCGCGATCGGGTGCATCTCGGCGACCATCTTGCGGTACAGCCCGCCCTCCCACTCGCCCAGGTACACCTCGCGCAGGCCGGGCTCGACCCGCGGCGTGACCCCGAGCCGCGCGGCCAGCGGCGCCGCCGTCTGCGCGGTGCGGCGCAGCGTGCTGACGTAGATCGCGTCGATCTCGGCGCCGGCCAGCCTCCCGCACACCTCGCGCGCCTGCCCGAGCCCGAGCGCCGACAGCGGCGGGTCGCCGTGCCCCTCGGTCAGCGGGAACTGCGTGCCTTCCTGGTACGCCTCGGACTGGCCGTGCCGCACCAGCAGCAGATCCATCGCACCCGCGGGCACGGGGAACGGCCGCTGCCGGTACGGGGCTGGCTTCTGGTTGCCCGTTGGCGTTGTCACAAGCACCGAAGCGTACTTCACCGGCAATTCCTCTACAGAAAACTGCATCTTGCAGAGATTGCTGTAGCACGTCAGGATGGAACGATGTCCGCTGCACCGATCAGCTTTGCGGCCCATCCCGGCTCCTACCGGCACTGGCGACTCGACGTCGACGGCGCCGTCGCGACGCTGACACTCGACGTCGACCCCGACGGCGGCGTCGCACCCGGTTACGAGCTGAAGAAGAACAGCTACGACCTCGGCGTCTACATCGAGCTGAACGATGCCGTACAGCGGCTGCGCTTCACCTACCCGCAGGCCCGCGCGGTGATTGTGACCAGCGCGCTGAACCGCATGTTCTGCGCCGGCGCCAACATCGGCATGCTCGCGCAGGCCGAGCACTCCTTCAAGGTCAACTTCTGCAAGTTCTGCAACGAAACGCTGGCCGCGATCGAGGACGCCGGCCAGTCCGGTCAGGTCTACATCGCCGCCGTCAACGGCACGGCGGCGGGCGGCGGCTACGAGCTGGCGCTGGCCTGCGAGCGGATCCTGCTCGCCGACGACGGCTCGTCGACGGTGTCGTTGCCTGAGGTGCCGCTGCTCGGCGTGCTGCCCGGCACCGGCGGCCTGACCAGGCTCACCGACAAGCGCGGCGTCCGGCGCGACCTCGCCGACGTGTTCGCCACCACGGCCGAGGGGGTCAGGGGGCAGCGCGCGGTCGACTGGCGGCTCGTGGATGTGATCGCGCGGCCGACCGAGTTCGACGCGGCGGTGCGCCGCCTCGCCGAGGAGGTGACGCGCGCCCGCGGGCCCGGGCCCGCCGCGGGAGCGAGCGACCTTGCGGGAATCGAGCTCACCCCGCTGTCCTGTTACGCAACAGAGGACAGCATCCGGTACGAGCATGTGCGCGTCGACCTGGACCGGCGCGCGGCGACGGCCACGCTGACCATCGCCGGACCCGCCGAGCCCGTCAGCCTGGCCGGGCTGCACGCGGCAGGCGCGGGCGCCTGGCCGCTCGCCGCGGCGCGCGAGATGGACGACGCGATCAGCAGGCTGCGGTTCGGCGAGCCCGAGCTGGGCACGTGGCTGCTGAAGACGGCAGGCGACCCGGCGGCCGTCCTGGCCACCGACGAGATGCTGCTCGCGGGCGCGGCGGCCAGCGACTGGCTGGCCGGCCAGGTCACCGGCCTGTGGAAGCGGACGCTGCGCCGGCTGGAGGCGACCAGTCGGTCGCTGATCGCGCTGATCGAGCCGGGAAGCTGCTTCGCCGGGACGCTGCTTGAGCTGGCGCTGGCCGCCGACCGGCAGTACATGCTGGACGGGGTGTTCGACGACGGGCCCGGTGACCAGGAGCCCGCGGCGCTGACCGTGGGGCGGATGAACGCCGGCCCGCTGCCCGCCGCGAGCGGCGCGACCAGGCTGGCGATCAGGTTCGGCGCGAGCGCGGTGGGCTCCGGGGAGTCGCGCCCCCGGGCCGGCACGGGGGGTTCCGGGGGGTCGCCCCCCCGGGCCAGCACCGCGCAGCTCGACGCCGCGCTCGACGCCGCCGGCAAGCCGCTCGCCGCGGCCGACGCCGTCGGCCTCGGCCTGGTCACCGCCGCGCCCGACGACCTGGACTGGGACGACGAGATCCGGCTGGTGGTCGCCGAGCGAGCCGGGTTCTCCCCCGACGCGCTGTCCGGCCTGGAGGCGTCCCTGCGGTTCGCCGGCCCCGAGTCGACCGAGACCAAGATACTCGGGCGGCTGTCGGCCTGGCAGAACTGGATCTTCCTGCGGCCCAACGCGTCCGGGCCGCGGGGCGCGCTGCGCCGGTACGGGACCGGGCAGCGGGCCGACTTCGACCGGAAGCGAGTCTGACCATGACCGA
>DASPZH010000309.1:0-16196 GCA_035636335.1 Streptosporangiaceae bacterium | reverse complement strand
CGCAGTGCGAGGACACCCCGATGTAGATCCGGCCGCCGGAGACCGTCGGCGATGACCACTGGAAGTAGTCGCTGACGGTCGCGGACGGGATCGCGATCACCGACCGCCACTTGAGCGACAGGTCAGAGGCACGCAGCGCGTACAGGTAGCCGTCGGGCGCCCCGACGTAGACGGTGTCCCGACCGTCCGCCGGGTCCCTGGCGACGGTGGCGGTCGCGATGATTCCGCCGGCCGTGCAGGTCTCGTGCGGCTGGAAGCCGATGAACACCTTGGCCATCACCTGGCCAGTGCGCTCGTTCAGCTTGTAGAACCAGCCCGTCCGCGAGCCGATGAACACCGCGCCGTCCGCCACGGTCGGGCTGGCGTTGAACGTCGGACCCGGCTGACCCGGCAGGGTCGGCTGGTCACCGACAAAGTGCCACTTCCGCACGATCGATCCGACATTGCCCGGCGCGATCGCGACCTGCGCCTTGTTGTCGGAGGTATGCGCCGGACCCGCCAGGTACGCCGGCCAGTCGGCCGGCCCGACCGCCCCTGGCCCCGTCGCCGCCGACCCGACCGCGCCCGTCGCCGACGTCACCCCGCCCACGGCCGAAACCGCCACCAGCACGCATCCCGCCAGCACACCGCGCCGCAGCACGCCCATCGCCATCACGCCCCACCCAGTACCTCCGCCATCGGGACCGAGCCAGCCCCTGCCCATCCGACGCGCTACCCCCCCGCTAGGTTGACGCGCCGCGCACAACCCCGCCCCGCCCTGGCCCCGCCGACCGCTGTGACCTTCATCATCGTGGAGCCGTAGGGCCGCGGCGGGCCTCGCGGGCGCGGCGCTTGCCCTCGTGCATCGCCTGCACCCGGGCGATCGGGATCTCGTGGCCCTCGGCGACCAGCTCGGGGCTCAACGGCTGCGGTTCGGGCATCAGCCTGGCCCACGGATCGCCGCCCGCCATCAACCCGGGGGCCGTGTGCACGGTGAAGTCGGCGGGCCGCACGGCGTCCAGGTCGTCCCACGCCACCGGGAACGACACGGGCACGCCCGGGCGCAGCCGCGGGCTGTAGGCCGAGGCCACCGTCGCGCCACCCGCCCTGGTCGAGTCGAGGAACACCTTGCCGTGGCGGTCCTGCCTGATGAACGCCGTCGTGGCCAGCGCCGGATCCAGGCGCTCGGCGCGGGCGGCGAGCGCCCGGGTGGCCGCGGCGACGTCCTCCATCGGCGCGCGGCGCACCGGCACGAACACGTGCAGCCCCTTCGCCCCGCTGGTCTTGACCGCGCCGGCCATGCCGACCTCGGCCAGCGCCCGGCCGGCCAGGCGCGCGGCCGCGACCGCGAGCCCGAAGTCGTCGCCGGACGGCGGGTCGATGTCGAGCACCAGATGCGTCTGGTACTGCCAGTCCGGCGCCTTGACCAGGGTCGGGTGGTACTCGACCGCCCGCTGGTTGGCGAACCACAGCAGCGTCCTGCGGTCGTCGCACAGGGCGTATGCCACCTCGCGCTTGGAAGACTCGGCCCACATGCTGACCGTGCGCACCCACGGCGGGGTGTACTTGGGCACGTTCTTCTGCATGAACGGTTCCTGGCCGCGCAGCACCCGGATCACCGACAACGGCCGGTCCCGCAGCACCGCGATGATCGGGCCGGCGACGGCGTCCAGGTAGTCGACGAGGTCCCGCTTGGTCGCGCCGGCCTCATCGAACAGCGGCTGGTCAAGGTTGGAGAGCGGGACCCCGTCCCGCTCCTCGCGTCCCCGCGCGCCGTCAGCCGCCATAGTCGAACAGCAACGCGAGAGAGTCGTCGAGCCTGCGGAGCGTGTCCGCCGACACCCGGCCGACTGGGTCGGCGCCGAGCCGGTCGCGGCGCAGCCGGACCACGGAGTAGGACTCCAGATGACCCGCAACCTGGTCGTCGCTGGTCAGCGCGACGACGTATGGAGTCTCGGTCAGGTCGGGCCGGTCACTGACCCTGACCACGACGGGATGGCCGGTGACGGCGCTGAATCCGTCGTTGCTGACGATGACTACGTACCCGGCTCGCCCGAGCCCCTGATGGGAATAGACATCGCCGCGATTCACGCAGCGCCCTTCCCCGCCTCCGGGTTCGTGAAGTCTTGCTCGCTGGCCTCCGCCCAGAGCGCCCAGGCGTGGCCGGTGCCCCGGTCGAGCTCGGCCACCGTCGTGGCCGCGTCCCGCTGCACCTTCTCCCTGGCCGACCTCGACATCCAGGCCGACATCGCCAGGCCGGCGTGTTCGGCAGCCGCCTTGGCCTGCCGGTAGGTGCGCTCGTCCATGCTGATGCTGATGGTCTTCACAGCCATGTCCATAACGTTATCAACATTGTTTCCGCGCTGAAGCTTGTTGGCGCAACGAAGCTCGCCCCCGGTGATGCGGCGGGATGGCGGAATCGACAGACTAGGGGGATGACTGAGCAGAGGGAGCCCGAGTCCGACAAGCTCGGCAAGGTCGTCGTGGTTGGACCGGACGGCGTCGCGATCGAGAGCGACGCCTCGGAGGCGAGCGGCGAGCGCCCGGTGACCGAGATGGTCGAGCAGCCAGCCAAGGTGATGCGCGTCGGCAGCATGATCCGCCAGTTGCTCGAAGAGGTCAGGGCGGCCCCGCTTGACGAGAAGAGCAGGGCCAGGCTCAGGGAGATCCACACCAGCTCGATCAAGGAACTGGAGGACGGGCTGGCACCTGACCTGGTCGAGGAGCTCGAGCGGCTGTCGCTGCCGTTCGCCGAGGACGAGGTCCCGAGCGAGGCCGAGCTGAGGGTCGCCCAGGCGCAGCTTGTCGGCTGGCTCGAGGGCCTGTTCCACGGCATCCAGACGACGCTGTTCGCGCAGCAGATGGCCGCGCGGGCGCAACTCGAGCAGATGCGCAGGGCGCTGCCGCCCGGCATGGTGCCCGGGCCGGAGGAGGCGCTGCCGCAGCAGCAGCGCACATCGGGCCCGTACCTGTAGCTCTCGCTCGCCGGGGCCGGGCCGGACGGCCAGGCTCAGGCCGAGCCGAGCCGCACCTGGTCGAGCCAGGCCGCCGCGTGGGTGAACCGCGCGTCGGCGCGGTCGGACTGGGCGCGGTCGGACTGGGCGCGGTCGGCGGCCGCCGGGTGCCGCCGTTGCCGCGGGCCGGCCGCCATCGGGTAGCTGCCGAGGAACCGGACGTCGCTGCAGGTCCGGCGCAGGCCCATGAGCGCCTCGCCCACGCTGGGCGCCGACACGTGTCCCTCGCAGTCGATGAAGAAGCAGTATCGCCCGATTCCCTCACCCGTCGGCCGGGACTCGATACGGCTCAGGTTGACGCCGCGGACGGCGAACTGGCTCAGGATGTCCATCAGCGCGCCAGGGTGGTCGTCGGCCAGGAAGGCGATGACCGACGTCCGGTCGGCGCCGGTGGGAGCGGGCAGCGGGCCGGGCGGGCCGACCTCCACGAACCTCGTCACCGCCGCGTCGTTGTCACTCGCGCCGTCCGCGAGGACGGTGAGCCGGTAGTGCCGCGCGGCGAGCCGGCTGGCCAGGGCCGCGTCGAGCTCGGAGTCGGCGACCTGCTGGGCCGCGTCGGCATTGGACAGGGCCGGCCGCCAGTGCGCGTCAGGAAGCTGGCTGGCCAGCCACCGCCGGCACTGCGGCTGGGCGACCGGATGACCGCCGACGACCTTGATGTCGGCGAACTCGGTGCCCGGCCTGACCAGCAGGGCGAACTCGACCGGGACGATCACCTCGGCCTTGATGACAAGCGGCGGCCCGGTGACCAACTCGTCCAGGGTCGCGTTGACGCCGCCCTCCACCGAGCTCTCGATCGGGACGACGGCACGCTGCGCCGTGCCCGAGTGCACCGCGTCCAGCGTGGCCGCGATCGACGCGCACGCGACGGCCTCGAGGTCGCCGCCCGGGTGCAGCGCGGCCACGGCCTGCTCGCAGAACGTGCCGCGGGGCCCGAGGTAGGCGCACCGGCCGGCGCCGGTCACCGGGGCACCGCCGCGCGCCGCCAGGGATGGCGGGCCGCGAGCGCCCGGGCGACGCCGGCCAACTGCCGCGCCCGGTGCACCTGCGAGCCCATGTCCCGGCCGGTGGCCCGGTGCGCGAGCGGCACCCGCACCTCGACGATCCGCATGCCCTGGCGGAGCAGGTCGATGGTCAGTCCGGTCTCGGCGCCCCAGCCCGCCGCGAGCGGCCTCGCCGCCTCGAACGCCGCTCTGGTCAGGCAGCGCTGGCCGTTGAGCGGCTCGGCCGGGCGCCAGCCCGTGGCCCGCTCGATGCCCGCCCCGGAGAGCCCGAGCACGACGCCGTGGCCGCCGCGTTTGACCCTGGTGGTGAACACCGCGATCGTCATGTCGGCCCGGCCGGCCAGGACCGGCTCCGCGAGCGGTCCCGCCTGCGCCGCCGTCTCAGCCAGGTCGGCGTCGAGGAACAGCAGGTGCCGCGGCCGGCTGGTGACGTGCGCCGGTCCCGTCCCGGCGGCCGGTCCCGTCCAGGCGTTCGCCGCCGCCGCCCGCTCGGCCTCCACCACGAGGACGGTCTCCGCCCCGGTCTCCATCGCCGCGGCCTTGCCGCGGTTCCTGGCGTGCCGCACCACCGTCGCCCCGGCCAGCGCCGCCTCGCAGCCGGTTCCGTCGACCGAGCCGTCATCGACGACGACGACGATGTCCACGCCGGGTATCCGCCCCGCCGCTCGGACGGTGGCGCCGATCCGGTCGGACTCGTTCCTGGCTGAGATGACGACGGCCAGGCCGCCGCGTGGCGACATGGCTGCGATCTTAGCGGCGCCCCGGTGCTGCTAGCTGCCGACTGCCTGAGCCGGCTTGTCGGTCACGGTGAACACCGATTCGAGCCCGGTCACCTGCAGGATCTTCCTGACCGCCGGGCGCGGGGCGGCCAGCTCCAGGTCTCCGCCCGCCTCACGGGCCTGGCGGTGGGCGGCGAGCAGTACGTTCACGCCGGTGGAGTCGCAGAAGTCCACGCCCGACAGGTCGACCACCAGGCGGACCGGGCCGCCGGCGGCCAGCGCGGCGGCCAGCGCGCGCTGCAACCGGGGAACCGTGTACAGGTCGATCTCACCCTGGACCGACATGACGACGTATTCCCCCTGCTGCCGGCATGTGACCTTTAGCTCCACGTCCCGCACATTACTCGCCCCGGGCGCGATCCACCACCCGCCTGGGCCTCGTCGCGAGCGCCGCTACGAGGGCAGGAACGCCGGCTGCGCCTGGACTTTCGCGCCCCGAGCAACACGGGACAAAAGTTTGGCAAAGAATCCGGCGGGAACGGCGTGTCATCCCAAATCGGACCGGCTAGCCTGCCGCCCTGGTCACACGCCAGCCACGCCGCGCCACGCCGGAACCCGCGTAGTCTGGATGACATGGCGCGCATCATCTTCTTCATCGTCGCGGCGGTCGCAATCCTGGTGCTGTTCTGGGTGCTGTTCTGGAGCCTCATGCACCTGCTGGTGATCGGTTTCTGGATCGTGGTCGTTGCCCTGCTCGGGTTCGGGTTGTTCCGCATCGGGCGCTGGTCGAAGTCCAGGCAGTAATCCCGAGTCCCACGCCGGCCGTGCTGAGGGACGGGCACCGGTCAGCCCATCGGGGTGAGCTCGCCGACGCGGCCGGCGCGGCCGGAGGCCGGGTCGGCCGATCCGGGGAGCGGCGAGCCGTCGAGCACCAGCGGGTCGGGGCGCGGCGCTCCGGACGGCCGGCCGGAGCTGCCGCTCACCTGACCCAGGCCGGCGACGATCGCCGGGTCCCGGTGGACCGGGGCGCACATGCCGCGGGGACCGCCGCGGATCGCGCCGAGCTCGCTCCCCGGCACCGTGATGACCTCGAATCCCGCCGCCGCCAACCTGGCGTTGGTCTCCATGTTCCGCTCGTTGCAGACAGCCACCATGGGGGCGACCGCGAGCGCGTTACCGCCGTCGTCCCACTGCCCTGAGCGGCCGGGCTGGCCGTCCAGCCCGGTGTCGATGACCATGAGCCTGTCGATACCCAGTGCCTCGGCGGCGGCCTCGAGGAACGGCCGTGGACGGGAGACGCGCAGTTCGTCGCCGCGTCGCGTGATGCTCAGTGCGGTCAGCGTGAACGCCAGCGCCGGGACCATGATCACGATGCCGGGGCCCACCACGGTGCAGGCCCGGTCCAGGTGACCGCCCTCGCCGCGCTGGTTCATCGGCACGGCCAGCGCCGTATGCACGACTCCGGCGTCCAGCAGGTGCCCGGCCAGCCTTTCGGCGCTGGCCGGCGTGGTTCGCACGCCAACGCCCACGGCGACCACTCCGGGCCCGAGCAGCAGGACATCACCGCCGTCGAGCTGCTTGGTCCCGGCCTGGTAGCGCGGGCTGAGGCCGCCGAAACGCGGATGGTGACCGTAGATCACGGCCATCAGCTCGTTTTCCCGGCGGCGCGGGCCCGGCAGGCCGCCCACGACCGCCTGGTCGCCGATCCAGGTGCTCGAGTCCCTGGTGAAGACCAGGTTCGGCAGCGGGTCGATCACGAAGTCGTGCGGATCGAGCAGGTCGTAGACCAGGCCGCTGCCCGACCTGAGCTCGGCGGGCGTCAGCCCGGCGACGAGCGCCGAGGCCAGCTCCTCGGGCGTGAGCGACTCCAGGTGCTCCCGCACGCTGGCCCCGAGCACGTCGCCGAGTTCGACGTCGGCGAGCACCGAGGCGATCGCCTCATTCCGCGCCGACTGGTACTCCAGGACGTCTTGCAGCAACCCGGTGACGTAGAGCACCTCGGCGCCGCGGTCCCTGAGCACGTCGGTCAGCGCGTCGTGTTCCTGTCGCGCCCGGGTCAGCCACGGCTGGCCGTCGAACCGCAGACGGCGTCTGGTCCTTGGCGTGATCCGGGTCAGCTCCGGTCCTGGCCGGTGCACCAGCACGGTCCTCAGGCAGCCAGTTTCGCTGTCAGTGCCGATGCTGTAGCTCACGATCCCCCCGCGATCCCCGCACCGTGCCCCCCGGACGGCGCCCCTGAAGGCAGTATCACCAATCCCCGCGCGATTACGCATCACCGGTCCGACGGCGCGGAACTCCGGCGGGCGCCGGGGTAAACCGGCGGACCTACGGACAGGTGATCCGCGATCCGGCCACGGCGTCGGCCCGGCCGAACGAGCCGTGCGGCTCGCCAGGCGGACCAGGCTCGGTCAGCCCGCACCGGCCGGGAACATCGCGCAGCTCACCGTTGCCGTCGGACCTGGGTGCCGCGAGCACGGCCCAGACGGTCAGGCCCGCGTCATCGGTTCGCACGCCCCAGGTCATGCACAGGTGCTCGACGATGCTCAGGCCGCGGCCGCTGACCGACGACGGGGACGGCCGGCCGGCGTGCGGGATCGTCGCGCCGCCGCCGTCGCTGACCGCGACCTCGACCGAGCTGCCGTCGACGGCCCACGCCACCTGGAGCCGTTCTCCGGGCAGCGGGTAGGCATGCAGGATCGCGTTGCTGAGCAGTTCGCTGATGACCAGCGCGGCATCGGAGACGGCCTGGTCGAAGACCCCGGCCGCTCGGAGGTCATCGGACAGTGCCCGGCGCGCTAGGGCTACGCTCGCCGGGGCACAAGGCAGGTGGACGACGCTCGACGTCCTCACCTCCCTGACCGCCCGCCCCGGCAATGGCGGCGCGGTCCTTCTCGACGCCGCAGGGATCCGATGCCCGAACTTACTGCGCGGGAAACCGCCCGAGGATGAGGCGATGACCACAGCCGATCGCCTGACGCGGCACCGAGCGTGGCCGTGAACGGCGCTCGGCCAAGCCAGCAAGGGATTGCGGGCCGCTGACCACCGCTTGAACCGCGCTTGGCTTTACCAGATCGTTATCGAGTCCGCAGGTAAGTCCGCAGGTGGCGACCGGCGAGTTGCGGGCTGACCGAGGGTGGACGACCGCGGGACCGCCGCGGCCGCGGCGGCCGGGCCGGGCGGCCGGTCTTCGCAGTCCGCGGCGGGGCGCAGGCCGTTCCTCGGGTACAGTCGGCGCCGTGATTATCGCGCGCTCTGGCAGTCGGCCATGCCCGGGCCCCGACGCATGAGTTCGACCAGGGCCGACTCGCCTGGGCCCGTGCTCGACGGCGCGGCCGGGCCGCCAGTCGCCGGGCCAGACGGCCAGAGCCCCGAGCAGCCCGACGGCTCGCTCGCCGCACTCGCCGCCCAGTACGGACTCCGGCCGAGCGCGCAACGCCCCACGATCGGCATCTACCTCAGCGAGCTCGGCCGCCGGTGGAACTTCATCATGGGCTTCGCCACGGCGCGCAACGTGGCCATGTACACCGAGGCGAAGCTCGGGCAGCTCTGGCAGGTGCTCGCGCCACTGCTCAACGCGGGCGTCTACTTCCTGATCTTCGGCCTGATCATCAAGGGCGTCAGCCGCGGTGTGCCCGACTACCTGCCGTTCCTGGTCACCGGCGTCTTCGTGTTCAGCTTCACCCAGCGCACGTTCATCTCGACATCGAAGGTGATCACCGACAGCCTGCCGCTGATCAGGGCGCTGAAATTCCCCCGCGCGTCGCTGCCGCTGGCCTACGTGATGATCGAGCTGCAGCAGATGCTGCTGTCGATGGCGGTGCTCTTCGTGCTCGTGCTGGCCGAGCGCGAGCCGCTGACCTGGCACTGGCTGCTGGTCGTGCCCGCCCTGGCGCTGCTGACCATGTTCAACGCGGGCATCGGCCTGTTCGCCGCCAGGACCGGCGCCAGGGTCAACGACTTCGCCCAGCTTTTGCCGTTCCTCATGCGAACCTGGCTCTACCTGTCCGGCGTGATCTACAGCATCCAGCTCTTCGTGGCGCAGCACTCACGCAACTACGGCTGGGTGACGACGCTGCTCCAGCTCAACCCGGCGGCGATCTTCATCACGCTGGTACGCAACGCGCTGCTCACCACGCAGCGCGCCAGCGCGTTCGGCATGCAGCCGTTCGACAAAGCCAAGTGCTACGCGTGGGCCGGGACGCGCCAGCCGAGCGGGGTCACGAAGGCCGCCTGGAACGAAGCCATCTACCAGGTCAAGAACAACCTGCCGCAACCCCATCCGCTCAGCCAGTACGGCAGCGCCTACTGCCATTCCACCGTGGTCTCGACCCACCTGTGGCTGATCGCGGCCGGGTGGGCGGTCACCGCGCTGCTGCTCGGCTTCTGGTACTTCTGGCGGAAGGAGGTGAACTACGGCCGTGGCTAAGCCGGCGAAGAGCGCAGCCGCCGCGACCGGCGCAGCCACCGCAACCCGCGCAGCCACCGCGACCCGCGCGACGTCCCCCGACCAGGCTGGCGGCGCGAGCGGTGCCGCCGAGCCGACCGTCATCGTCGACGGCCTGCACGTCGTCTACCGCGTCTACGGCGTCGGCGGGGACCGCGGCACCGCGTCGACCGCCCTGTTCCGCATAATCGGCCGGAAGACGAGGCCCGCGATCCGCGAGGTTCACGCCATCCGGGGCATGTCGTTCGTCGCCTACCGCGGCGACGCGATCGGCATCATCGGCAGGAACGGCTCGGGCAAGTCGACGCTGCTGCGCGCGATCGCCGGGCTGCTCCCGCCCGAGCACGGCACGGTCTACACGATCTGCGACGCCTCCCTGCTCGGCGTCAACGCCGCCCTGATGGAGGACCTCACCGGCGAGCGGAACGTGGTGCTCGGGTGCCTGGCGATGGGGATGACCAAGGTCGACATCAAGACCAAGTATGCCGAGATCGTGGACTTCTCCGGCGTGGGCGAGTTCATCAACCTGCCGATGAAGACCTACTCGTCGGGCATGGGCTCCCGCCTGCGGTTCGCGATCGCGGCGGCCAAGGACTACGAGATCCTGCTGATCGACGAGGCGCTGGCGACCGGCGACGCC
This sequence comes from Streptosporangiaceae bacterium, assembly GCA_035636335.1. Lineage (GTDB taxonomy): Bacteria > Actinomycetota > Actinomycetes > Streptosporangiales > Streptosporangiaceae > Chersky-822. Next base: position 6,396 of record DASPZH010000309.1, on the reverse strand, counting down.
GAGTTCAGGGTCAAGAGCCACGCGCGGATCGACGAGCTGCGCAACAAGGCGGGCACGGTGTTCCTGGTCGCGCACGACCTCGAGGAGGTCGAGGACACCTGCAACCGGGTGATCTGGCTGGACCGGGGCACGATCGTGGATCAGGGCGAGGACGTCATCGGCATCATCGACAGGTACATCGACGCCTCGGGCGGCGAGAAGGTCACCAGGGACCCGGTGACCAGGAAGCGGATCAGCGCCCCGGAGGCCTGACGTTCCGTGCTGGCACCGCCCGGGCCGGCACCGCTCGGGCCGGCACCGCTCAGCCAGGCACCCGCTCAGGCCGGCACCGGTCAGTCTGGCCGAGGGGTGCTGTCGTCGCTCGGCGTCCGCTGACGCGGCAGCAGCGGCCTGGACAGCATCGGCGGCACCCTGCGCCCGTTGGGGGGCGCGGACTTCCGGTGGCCGGGACCGTCACCGCCCTCGCTCCCGTCCGTTTCCGCACCGTCGCCGTCACCGGCCGCGGCGGCCTGCCGCAGCGTCAGGCGCATGGTCGTGCCGCCGTCCGGCCCGGCCGCCGCGCACACCTCGCCGCCCTGCGCCCGGGCGAGCTGCCGCACGATGTACAGGCCGAGCCCGATACCGCCGAACCGCCTCCGGTCGCCGGCCTCGCCCTGGACGAAGCGCTCGAAGACCCGCTCGACGTCGGCCGGCGCGATCCCGATGCCCTCGTCCCGCACCGTCACCTCGACCGAGCCGTCATCGGCGACGGCCCGCGCGGCGATCGTCACGGTCCCGCCGTCCGGCGAGTACTTGTACGCGTTCTCCAGCAACTGGCTGATGATGCTGTCGGTCGCTCCCGCGTCACCGTGCGCGGCGGGCAGGTCGCCGGGGATGTCGGTCGCCAGCACATGCCGGTCCGACAGCGGCCGGAACACCGCCGCGGCCTCGGTCAGCAGCCTGGCCAGGTCGAACGGCTCGTTGCTCACCGTGAGCCGGTTGGCGCCGGCCCGGGAGCCGAGCAGTAGCTGGTCCACGAGCCTGGCCAGCGACTCGGCGCGCTCGGCGATCGTCTGCACGGCCGTCCGCCGGTCGGAGTCGAGCAGCTTGTCCCACCGGCTCGCCAGCGTGCTCGCGAACCCCTGGACCACGGTGATGGGCGTTCGCAGCTCGTGGCTCGTCGTCGCCAGGAACAGGTCCTTGGCCTCCTCGAGCTCCTTGGCCGCCGTGACGTCGCGGAAGTCGACCACCTGCTCGTCCCGGCCCTCTAGCACCGTGCAGAGCACGTCGATCCAGCGGCCGTTCGGCAGCCGGCAGGTCAGCGTCGCGCCGGGCTCGGGCAGCGGGAACGGCGGCGGCTGGCCGGCCGTCCGCGCGGCGGAGACTCCGGTCAGCGCGTGCGCGGCCGGGTTCCACTGCCGGACCAGGCCGTCCCCGTCCAGCACGGCGATGCCGTCGGCGCTGCTGTCGATCACCGCCCGCTCGTGCGCGCGCTGCCGCACCACCTCGGCGAACGCGGTGGCGTTCGACAGCGCGACGCTGGCATGACCGGCCAGCAGCTCGAGCAGCTCCAGATCGACGTGACCGACCTTGCGCCCGCTGTACAGCGCGTACAGCGCCCCGTACGGCTTGCCCGCCACGTACGACAGGCTCAGCGTGATCGTGTGCAGCCCGGGCAGCGCGGACCAGATCAGCTCGTCGAACCGGCCGGACTCGCCGGTCCGCATCAGCACGCTGTTGCCCGACCGCATCAGCTCGCCGACCAGGCTGCTCGGCATGTCGGCGGTACGGCCGCGCAGCTCGGCGGGCAGCCCGTCCATCGACACCAGCCGCAGCCGCTCCCCCTCGATCAGCACGAACCCGCCCGCGTCCGCCCTGGTCAGCTCGCGCAGGCTGGCCGCGATCCGGTCGAGCACGGCCTCGGTGTCCAGGTCGGCGTTCATGTCAGCCACCACGTCGCCCAGCCTGCGCACGACCCGGGCCCGCTCGGCCATGTAGTGCCGGACCGCGCCGTCCTCGTCGCTGGGGTGGCTCAGGATGATCCAGCCGAGCCGCTCGCCCGAGTCGTCGATCAGCGCGGCGGTGTCGATCCGCAGGTCGAGCATCTCGCCCGCCCTGGAAATCCGCCTGGTGGCCAGCGAGACCGGGCCTCCGCTCGCGACCCGCTCGAGCACCGCGTTGTGTTCGGCCCGCAGTTCCCTGGGGATGATCGGCGGCTCGAGCCCGAGCACCTCGGCCGCCGTCCACCCGAACATCCGCTCGGCCGCGGAGTTCCAGACGCAGACCGCGCGGTCCCGGCCGAGCGCGATCACCGGGCCCGGCGCGCAGTCGATGACCGCCCGCGCGGTGGCATCGATCCGCGCCTGGTCGGGTCCCGCCGTCGCCTGCCGCCTGCGCCACACGCCCCTATCGTGACATCAGTTCGGCAATTCGGATCGGCAAAAGCGCAGGCTGCGACGCGAGCGATCGTCTGCGACGGCGAAAAACAGCCAAGTTCAATCAGATCAACGGAGCTCGCGGGGCAGCCCAGGCCCGCGGGAAACTGTCAGCCGGAGGGCAACAGCACGCCCGGGTTGAGCAGGCCGGCCGGGTCGAGCGCCGCCTTGATCGCCCGCATCGCCGCGATCTCGGCGGCCGAGCGGGTCCAGCCGAGCCAGCCGGTCTTGGCCCGGCCGACGCCGTGCTCGGCGGCGACCGAGCCGCCGTGCGCCGCGGCGAGCCTGGCCACCGCGGCGTCGACCGACGTGTCGGCGGGGTCGGGGCCGAGCACGTTCACGTGCAGGTTCCCGACGCCGATGTGGCCGAACACGATGACCCGCGGCGGGCTGGCCGGCCCGGCTCGGGGGCCTGCGCCTCCGGCGCCGGCCGCCTGCAAGACCACGTCATCGAGTTCGCCGCGGAACGCGCCAAGCTCGCCCGCCGGGACCGCCACGTCGATCTTGTGCGGGATCCCCGCGGTCGCGATCGCCTCGGTCAGCCGCTCCCGGTAAGCCCACAGCGCGGCCATGCCGGTCACGTCGCGGGCGATCGCCGTGTCGGCGGGCAACCGAACGCCAGCGAGCCGTTGCAGAAAATCGTCCGCATCGCCCCGGTCCGAAGCGATCTCGGCGAGCAGGAGCCCTGCGCGGCCTCGGCCGGGCGGCGGCGGCAGCCCGGTGACGTCGCGGACCAGGGCCAGGCCCGCCGCGTCAACGTACTCGGCGGCCAGCAGCCCGGGAACGGCCGCCCTGATCACGGCGAGCAGGTCCGCGGCCCGGTCGATCCCGGCCACGCCGGCCAGCAGCACCGCGGCCGGCGACTCGGCGGCTCGCAGCCGCAGCCGCGCGGCCGTGATCACGGCGAGCGTGCCCTCGCTGCCGGTCAGTAGCTGAGCGAGGTCGTAGCCGGTGCTGCCGGCGGTCAGCCCGGACAGGTTGCCGACGATGCTGCCGTCGGCGAGCACCGCGGTCACGCCCGCGACCTGGGACCTGGTGGGGCCGTACCTGATCGTGTGGATGCCGCCGGCGTTGGTCGCGATCGTCCCGCCGACCGTGGCCGAGTCCCTCGAGGCGAGGTCCACGCCGTAGCGGAGCCCGGCCGCGGCCGCGTGGGCGCGGAGCCCGGCGATGTTCACCCCGGCGCCGGCGGTGACCTGGCCGGACCCGACGTCCACCGGGTCAAGGCGCGTCAGCCGCCTGGCCGACAGGATCACGGGGGCCGGGGCCGGGGCCGGTCCGGCGGGCGGCGGGACGGACCCGCCGACCAGGCCGGTGTTGCCGCCCTGCGGCACGATCGCCGCGCCGTGCGCGGCGCAGGCGCGGATCACGTCGGCGACCTCGCCGGCCGAGCCGGGGCTGACCACGCAGCTCGCGATGCCCGCGTAACGGCGGGTCCAGTCGGTGGCGTAGCCCGCCACCACATCTGGCTCGGCGAGCACGTGCGCGGGACCGGTGACGGCACGCAACTCAGCGATCAGCTTCCGCATCTGCCAAGCCTGACACGACGCTAGGGTGTCCCGTAGATCTTGGCGGCTGCGGGCGGCAACCCGCGCCGCCGAGCACCTGTTGCACACCCCCGTCCGCTCGCCCCGGAACCCCGCAGGGAGCAAACGCGTCCAATGGTCGTGACAGTCAAATCTCGCACGTGCGCGAATCTGCTGGCCGGGCTGGCGGCCGCGGCGGTCGCCCTCGCCCCGGCGGCCTGCTCGTCGTCGGCCAGCCCGGGCGGGACCGCCCCCACCGCCAAGGTCGCGCTCACGTTCAAGGTCAACCACGGTCCGGGCACTCCGGTCGTCAGGCACTGGACGCTGAGCTGCGAACCGGCGGGCGGCACGCGCCCGAACGCCGCCACGGCGTGCTCGGCCCTGCTCAAGCTGAAGAACCCGTTCGCGCCGCGGTCCAAGGCGATCGCCTGCCCGATGATCCTGCGCAGCGACCGGAAGATCATCGTGACCGGAACCTGGTTCGGCACCAAGGTGCACCGGCTGGTCATGGACGGCGGCTGCGACCTGGCCCTGTTCAGCAAGCTGGGCAAGATCTTCCGCTGACGGCACCGGCGAGCTCATGGAACCCGGGCAGTTACTTGAGCAGCCTCGACAGGCGGCGGTCGGCCAGGGGCTTGCCGCCGGTCTGGCAGGTGGGGCAGTACTGCAGCGCCGAGTCGGCGAACGAGACCTCGCGGATCACGTCGCCGCAGACCGGGCACTTCTCGCCGGCCTTGCCGTGCACCGCGAGCCCGGCCTTCTTCTCCTTCTTCAGCTCCGACGCGGCCAGCCCGGCGGACCGCTCCACGGCGGCGCGCAGCGTCGCGACGATCACGTCGTGCAGGGCGGCAACGTCGTCGGCGCCCAGGCTCGAGGCGAGCCGGAACGGCGACATCCGCGCGGCGTGCAGGACCTCGTCGGAGTAGGCGTTGCCGATGCCCGCGATGATCTTCTGGTCGCGCAGCACGCCCTTGATCTGCGTTCGCCGCCCGGCGAGCAGGCCGCCGAGCACCTCGGCGGTGAACTCGGGCGCCAGCGGGTCGGGGCCGAGCGAGGCGATCCCCGGCACCGCGGCCGGGTCGGTCACCAGGTAGACGGCGAGCCGCTTGCGGGTCCCGGCCTCGGTCAGGTCGAACCCCGCGCCGTCGGCGAACCGCAGCCGGAACGCGAGCGGGCCCTTGCCCGGCCTGGCCGGCTGGTCGGGCAGGTCCTCGCGCCAGCGCAGCCAGCCGGCCCTGGCCAGGTGCGTGATCAGGTGCAGCGCGCCGCCCGTGGCCGGCCCCGCGGCGTCGGCCGTCCCGGTGACCAGGTCGAGGAACTTGCCGTGCCGGCCTACGTCGGTCAGGACGGCGCCGTGCAGCGCCGTGAGCGGCGGGTCGTAGGTCTTCAGCACCGAGAACTCGGCGATATCGGCACGATCTATGACGCGGCCGACCGCGCGCTCGCGCAGGTCCGCCGCAAGTGACTCCACTTCGGGAAGTTCCGGCACGATAATGATTCTGCCAGGGACGGAGCGAGACAGCGCGGTGGGCGAGGAGGGATTTGAACCCTCACGTCCTCTCGGACACACGGACCTGAACCGTGCGCGTCTGCCGTTCCGCCACCCGCCCTCGGGCTCTGGCAGGTTAGCACGCGCCAAGCTATGCCATGTCGCCGATACCATCGAATGCGAACGGGACAGGAGGTGCATGGGTGGGAGTGCTGCAGCGCTTCGAGCACCGGCTTCAGGAGATGTATGACGGTGGTTTCGCACGCGCCTTCAAGTCTGACCTTCAGCCGACCGAAGTGGCCGGCGCCGTCCAGCGCGAGATGGACGATCGCGCGGCGATAGTGGCACAAGGCAGGACCCTGGTCCCCAACGACTTCGTGGCCGAGATCGCCCAGGCCGACTACGACCGGCTTGAGGTCTACGCCGACAACCTCGGGCTCGAGCTTGCCACCCTGGCCAGGGACTACGCGAGGGAGCAGGGGTACTCCTTCGTCGGGCCGGTCAGGATCCGGTTCGAGGGCGTGCCCGACCTCACGATCGGGACCTTCCGCATCCGCTCGGGCGTGATCAGGGGCACGACCGTGGAAGACGGCGAGATCCGCCGTCCGGTGAGCGACCTGCCGCGGCCGCAGGAGGGCTACCCGGGCTCGCCGAGGCTGCTCGTCTCGACCGCTGAGCCGGGTCGCGGCGCGGCGACGCAGCGGACGTTCCCGCTGACCTCGCCGCTGACCATACTTGGCCGTGGCACGGACTGCGATCTGCGCCTGGTGGACCAGGGCGTGTCCAGGCACCACGCCGAGATCCGGGTCGAGGACGGCGAAGTGGTCCTGGTCGATCTAGGCTCGACGAACGGAACGTTCGTTGACGGCCAACCGATCAGGAGAATATCGCTCACGGACGGTACTCGCGTTACCCTTGGCCGCACGACCCTGGTCTTCCGCCGGGAGAGTACGTACTGACGAACAGC
>DASPZH010000308.1:0-5788 GCA_035636335.1 Streptosporangiaceae bacterium | reverse complement strand
GAGCAGGTCGCCGAGGACTCGCCGAGCAGCTCGGCGGCCCGGGTCGCGGTCAGCGGGCCCTCGGTCCGCAGCAGCCCGATCAGGGAGAGCCTGACCGGATGGGCCAGCGCCCTCAGCGCCTTCGCCTCGGTGATCTGCTTGGTCGACCGGGGCCCGCCCGCGGCTATGGACTTCTGCGTCATACATGCAAAGCTAGCTTTGCAACGAACTCTTTGCAACAAGTTCTTTGCAAAGAGTTCTTGGCACAGCGCGCCGCCGGCTCCCCCCGCCGCCCGCCGTTCGCGGGACCCGCCGAGGCAACATCTCTGCCACATCGATGTTGCCTGAGGGGCGCGCTCGCGAACGTCGATGTGGCAGCGCTGTTCGCCGGCGAACATCTGTGCCACAGCGATGTTGTTGATCGCGGCGCGCTCGGAACATCGTTGTGGCAGCGCTGTTCGACCGGCGAGAAACTGGCTACTACTGCTTGCGGTATATCGAGGTGCGTAGTATCGTCCCGCGTAGTACAGTTGTACGGTCACTCGCGGGGCGAGTGGCAGCGGGCTCGCGAGCGCGCGGCCGGCTCGCCGGCGTACACCAGCAGCCGGGAGCAGCAGTGGACTTCACCGAGCCGGCCGTCCTGGTCCTGACCAGCCTCGCCGACGGCCCGAAACACGGATACGCGCTGGCCAAGGACATCGAGGGGTTCGCCGGGATCAAGCTCGGCCCGGGAACGCTGTACGGCGCGCTGAGCCGGCTGGAGGACCGGGGCTGGATCGAGGCGCTCCCGGCCGAGGACCGCCGGCGGCCGTACCGGATCACCGCCGCGGGCGCCGAGAGCCTGAGCGCGCACCTGGCCACCGCCCAGAAGCTGGCGGCCACCGGCCTGCGCCGCCTCGAGCCGAAGCCGGCGCCGTGACCCCGCCGTCTGTCCCGCCGCCGACCCGGCTGCCTTCCTGGCCGCGGACCCGGGCGCGGACCCGGCCCTGGCCGGCCATGCTGCTGCTCGCCTACCCGCCGTCGTGGCGGGCGAGGTACGGCGACGAGGTCGAGGTGCTCGTCCGCGACCTGCACGAACACGGGCGGCAACCCGCCGCCATGGCCTTCGACCTGATCCGCGGCGCCGTCGCCGCGTGGTGCCGAACCCGGAGAGGATCCGCTATGTCCGAGCGTTCCCGTCACGCGCTGATCACCGTGCTGTGGTCCTGGGTCGCCTTCGCGGCGACGGCCGCCTGGTTCGGCCACGACCTGGGCATCTACCCGAACCGCGGCGCGGCCAGGCAGATCGCGCTGGCGCACCCGGTCGTGCCCGACGCCTTCCACGTCCTGTACGCGGTCGGCATCGTCGGGGTCGCCGCGACCGTGGTCGCGGCCGTCCCGTTCGCCATCGAAGCCGCTCGCTACGCCCGCGCGAACCGCGCCAACCGAACGTTCGCGCTGATGGCCGTGCCGCCCGTCACGGCCGCGGTGTGGCTGGGCGGCGTGCGCCTGCTCGGGCATGGGTCGGACTCGACCGCGCGGATGACGATCGCCGTCATCTGGCTGCTGCTCGGACTGGCCGGCATCGCCGCGTCCACGCAGGCGGTCGCCAGGATCGTGACGACGACCGAGTTCGCCGAGCGGACGTGGCGGATCGGCGCGGGCGCGGCCGCCGCGGTCGCCGCGGCGATGCTGGTCGGCACGGGGGCGACGATCGTCTGGGGGCTGGCGTACCGGGCCAGCCAGGGCGGTGCCTCCAGGGCCCAGGGCTGGCTCGCCGTCACGGCGATCCTGGCCGTCACCACCGGCCGGGCGGTTATCGCGCTGGCCGGCTCGCGCCGCGCCGCCGCATCCGCCGAGCCCGCCGTCGCCTAGCCGCCGCCCGGACCAGCCGTCGAGCGGGCCGCGGGACCAGCCGCCCAGCCCCGCCGCTGGTCAGCATCTCCCGCGGCTGGTGATGGCCAAGCAGTTGCCAGGGGGTGCTGGCCCTACCGGCACATGAGGGCTGGGCCCAACGGCCATCTGGGTGTTACCGCCCTCGTCATCACGGAGTCGGGCGCCTAGCTTCAGAACGTGCGCTGGCCATTGTGCCGCGGGACCTAGCGGGCGAGGTAACTGCGCGTCCCGCGCGTGTGCTTGGAGGTCGCCAGGTGGCTCGGGACCATGGGATGTCCTTCTTCGACTACCCCGTCGCGGTGCCGGGGGACGCGGATCGCGCGCCCGCGGCCGAGGTGCTGCTGCCGGACGCCTCGGAAGCGGACTGGACGACCATCCTCGAGTTCACCCGCGCCCGGCGGTTCAGCGCCGGGCAGATCGTCCTTGATGCCGGTGGTCCGGGCGGCTCGCTCTACCTGGTGCTCGAGGGCGCGATCGAGATCCTGGCTCCGCCGGGCAGGTTCGGCCGATCGCGCCCGGCAGGCCGGCTCGAGGCGGGCAGCATGGTCGGCGAGGTGTCGTTCTTCGACGGCGAGTCCCGGTCGATGGGCGTCCGGGCCGTCACCGCCGCTGCGCTGGCCGAGATGAGTCACGGCGACTTCGAGAGCCTGTTCGCGGCCCATCCTGACCTTGGCCGGCGGCTCCTGATGGATCTCGGCCGGATTCTCGCGGGTCGGTTGCGGCGGGCCGAGGCGGGCGGCAGGCCGGCGTACCCTGGCGCACGGCCATGACCGCGGCGGCGCGAGAGCCGAGCGCGATCGGGCGGGCCGGGCAGCGGGTGTTCCTCGGGCCCATCCGCGGGCCGGGACAGCCGGCGTTCCGCGACTACACGGAACTGCCCAGGCGGCTGCCCGTCTCGGCATGGCGCGCGGTCCGGGTGGTCAGCGCGGCCACCTACGTGGCACTCGTTGCCGGACTGTTCATCAGCCCGGCTGGCGCGTTGTTCGCCTTCTTCAAGATCATCGTTCCACTGCTGCCGATCGTCTTCTTCGTCGCACCGGGGCTGTGGCGCAACATGTGCCCGCTGGCGGCCGTGAACCAGGCGCCGCGGGTGCTTGGGTTCACCCGCGCGCTCTCGCCTCCGGGCTGGATGCGGCGGAGTGGTTTCGTTATTGCCCTCGTCCTATTCTTCGGGATCGCCAGTGCCAGGATCGCGGTCTTCAACGCCAGCGGCCGTGCGACGGGGATACTGCTGGCCGCGACGATCGCCACCGCGTTTGCGGGCGGCGTGCTGTTCAAGGGGAAGAGCGGCTGGTGCAGCAGCATCTGCCCGCTGCTCCCGCTGCAGCGCGCCTATGGCCAGACACCGTTCGTCACGGTGCCGAACAGCCACTGCCAGCCGTGCGTGGGTTGCACGAAGAACTGCTATGACTTCAAGCCGCAGGTCGCCTATCAGGCCGACCTGCACGACGCCGACAGCGGCTGGGTGGCGCCGCGCAGGCTGTTCGCGGCCGCGCTGCCCGGGTTCGTGCTCGGCTTCTTCACGCTGGCCGCGCCCGGCAAGCTGGGGACCGCGCATGTCTACGAGCGGCTGGCGTTGTACTTCCTCGCCGGGATCGCCTCGTTCTACCTGCTCGACGCGCTGGTGCCGGCCATCTCCCCGATGCTGACCGCCCTGTACCCGGCGATCGCGATCAACATCTTCTACTGGTACGCGGGCGTCGTGCTCGCCGACTCGTTCCGCACCGTTACGGGAGCGGCTATCCCGTGGGCCCGCTGGCCGATCCGCGGCATCGTCCTGGCCCTCACCCTGAGCTGGGTCTCCCGCACGTATGCGGCGCGCCGCCGGTTCGAGCACGAGGTGCCGGGCGGGCCGCCGCTGGTGCGGGTGGGCCGGGCGGCGACCAGAGCGCTTGCGACCAGGGCGATGCGCAGTGCCGTCCAGGTGCGCTTCGCGCCGGGAGACTCGGCGGTCGATGCCGAGGTCGGGACGAGCCTGCTCGAAGCCGCCGAGCGGGCCGGCCACAAGATCGAGGCGGGTTGCCGGATGGGCGTCTGCGGCGCGGACCCGGTAGCCGTAGTCAGCGGGACGGAGGGCCTCACCCCGCCGAACGAGGACGAGCTGAACACCCTGCGACGGCTCGGGCACGCGGCCAACACGCGGATGGCCTGCTGCGCGCGGGTCATGGCCGGGTCGGTGACCGTCGCGCTCACCCCCGAGCCGGGCGAGCCGGCCGGCGCCGGCCGGCGGCCGGCCGCGCCCTACGATCGCTCCCTCACGTCAGTTGTGGTCATCGGCAACGGGATCGCCGGAGTCACCGCGGCGGACTTCCTGCGCCGCGGCCATCCGGACTGCGAGATCCACCTGGTCGGCAGCGAAGCCCACGTGCTCTACAACAGGATGGGCATCTACCGCCTCGTCTACGGCCGGTCGGCCATGCGGGGCCTGTACCTGCTTGCCGAGTCCTGGTACGACGAGCACGGCATCACCGCCTGGCTGAACACGTTCGCGACCCAGATCGACACGTCCGCCCGGCGAGTGCGGCTGGGGACCGGCGAGGTACTGCGCTACGACCGGCTCATCCTCGCCATGGGCGGCTCGGGCGCCTCGCCGGCGATCGAGGGCTCCGGGATGCCTGGCTCGTTCGTCCTGCGGGAAGCCGCCGACGCGATGGCGATCCGCAGCTTCGCCCAGCGGCACGGTGCCCGGCAGGCGACCGTCGCAGGCGGCGGCGTGCTCGGGATCGAGGCCGCGTGCGCGCTGAACGAGCTTGGCCTGCGTGTCACGGTGCTCGAGCGCGCTGCGCACCTGCTGGCCGGGCGGTTCGACGAGCGGTGCGGCGAGCTGGTGCACGCCCACCTCGGCCAGATGGGGATCGACATCCGGCTCGGCGAGGAGGCGGCCGGGCTCCAGGGCGGCGACCGGGTCAGCGCGGTCGCGCTCCGCGGCGGCGCGTTGCTGCCGTGCGACATCTTCCTGGCGGCCGTCGGCATCCAGCCCAGGGCCGGGCTGGCCGCCGCGGCCGGAATCGCGGTCAACCGCGGTGTGCTCGTCGACGAGCGGATGCGGACCGGCGTTCCTGACGTGTTCGCCGCCGGCGACGTCGCCGAGCACAAGGGCCAGGTCCCCGGGCTCTGGCCGACCGCCGTCAGGCAGGCCGAAGTGGCCGCCGCCAACGCGCTGGGCGGCGACGAGACGATGACGGCCGACCTCCCGACGACGATCGTCAAGGGAATCGGCCTCGAGCTGGCGTCCGTCGGCCAGCCAGCGCCAGGACCGGCAGACGAGGTCATCGTCGTGGAGGATCCGGGCGCGCCGTCATACCGGCGGCTCGTGCTCGCGGCAAGCCGGCTGGCGGGCGCGACCGTGCTTGGCCATCACCCGCTGGACCTCGCCGCCGCTACCGCGGCCATCAGGCAGCGGCTCGTGCTCGACGAGGCGGCCCGCGCCGCCGCGCGGGCAGGCGACTGGTCGGTGCTGGCCAGGCGGGCCAACGTCGCGGCCGATCTCGACGGCGCTCGAGTTAGTTAGGACAAGCCACACTGGAGCGCCCGGAGGATGGCACGCTCGTGCCCAGCCGCCCGCGGGACCAGCCGTCGAGCGGGCCGCGGGACCGGAGCGCCGGCGCTGGCCGAGGCGCGGGTCGTTTGCGCCGTCGCCGGCGATGTGCTGGCCTTTGCCATGTTAGGGTTCGCGGACTTGCGGTTTGCGACCGGCGAAACGGACGGATCGGGCACGGCTATGGCGTCTGGCCAGTACGACTTCATCATCATCGGCGGCGGCTCGGCCGGGTCGGCGCTGGCGAACCGGCTATCGGCGGACGCCGCGAACCGGGTGCTGGTGCTCGAGGCGGGCCGCCCCGACTACAAGTGGGACGTCTTCATCCACATGCCCGCCGCGCTGACCTTCCCGATCGGCAGCAGGTTCTACGACTGGAAGTACTCCTCCGAGCCC
>DASPZH010000307.1:0-4575 GCA_035636335.1 Streptosporangiaceae bacterium | reverse complement strand
GATCAGCGAGCTCTCCTCGTTCGAGGCCGCGCCGTCCACGCCCAGGCCGACAGGAACGCCCGCCGCGAGCAGGTCAGCCGTCCGGCAGATGCCCGCGCCGAGCCTGGCATTGGATGACGGGCAGTGCGCGACGCCGGTCCCGGTGGCGGCCAGCCGGGCGATGGCGGCGTCGTCGAAGTGCACGCCGTGCGCCAGCCAGACGTCGCCGGCCAGCCAGCCGAGCGAGTCCAGGTACTCAGCCGGCGTGCAGCCGAACCGCTCCGCGCAGAACTCGTCCTCGTCCGCGGTCTCGGCCACGTGGGTGTGCAGCCGCACCCCCCGGCCCCGCGCGAGATCGGCTGCCGCCCTCATCAGCTCGCCTGTTACGGAGAACGGAGAGCACGGGGCGACTCCCATCCGCAGCATCGATCCCGGCTCGGGGTCATGAAAGGCCGAGATCGCCGCGTCCGTCGCGGCCAGGATCGTGTCGATGTCCTCGGTGACCTCGTCGGGCGGCAGGCCGCCCGACGATGCCCCCAGGTCCATCGACCCCCGCGTCGGATGGAACCGCAGGCCCACGGCCCGGGCGGCGGCGACCGTCGCGCCGAGCACGTCCCCGCCGCCGCGGGGGAACACGTAGTGGTGGTCGGTGCTCGTGGTGCAGCCGGTCCTGGCCAGCCAGGCCAGCGCGGCGGTGGCGGCGTCCCCGACGACCTGCTCGTCGATCCGCGCCCAGACCGGGTACAACTCCGTCAGCCAGGCGAACAGCGTCGAGTCCACGGCGCGGCCCCTGGTGGCCCACTGGTACAGGTGATGGTGGGTGTTGACCAGCCCGGGTGTGGCCAGGCACCCGGCCGCGTCGATGACCTGCGCGTGATCGAAGGCGGCGGGAACCCGGCCGGCGCCGACCGCGGCGATCCGGTTGCCGTGCACGGCGACGTAGCCGCCGGCGTGCTCGGACCGGGCGCCGTCCATGGTCACGACGTGACATCCGCTGAGCACGAACGACGTCACGGGCCCTCCCCGGCCGCGGACTCGGACCCGGGCGACTCGGACCCGCGGGCCGCCAGCCGCGATGCCGCCAGCCGCGATGCCGCCAGCCGGACGGCCTCGAGTATCTTCTCGTAACCGGTGCACCGGCACAGGTTGCCGGCCAGCGCCTCCCGCACATCGGCGTCGGCCGGATCCGGGTCGCGGGCCAGCAGGTCGTGCGCGGCGACCAGCAGCCCCGGGGTGCAGAACCCGCACTGGACGGCTCCCGCCTCGACGAACGCCTGCTGCACCGGGTGCAGTTCGCCGTCCGCGTCGGTGAGGCCCTCGACGGTCACGATCTCCCGGCCCTGCGCCTGCCCGGCCGCGACCAGGCACGCGCACACCGGCACCCCGTCGAGGTAGACCGTGCACGACCCGCACTCGCCCTGCTCACAGGCGTTCTTCGAACCGGGCAGGCCCATCCGCTCGCGGAGCACGAACAGCAGGCTCTCCCCCGGCCAGACGTCGTCGGCCTCCTGCCGCACCCCGTTGACCGTCGCCGTGACCCTGATCATCCGATCTCCCCTTCCGCGCTCGCCGCCCCGGCTCGCCGGTAGTCGTTCCAGGCCCACGTCAGGGTCCGCCTGGCCAGCACGGCCAGCGCATGCCACCGGTAGGCGGCAGTGCCCCGCACGTCGTCGATCGGCTGCGCGGCCGCGCTCACCAGCGCCCCGAACTCGGTCACGACCGACTCGGGCAGCTCGCCCCGCGAGTGCCACAGGCCGGCCTCGTCCAGCGCCGCGGCCAGGAATGCCTCCGCCTGGACGGCCCGCACCGGGGTCGGCGCCGCGGACCCGATCCCGGTGCCGACCGCCCGCCGGTCCGGATGCAGCGCGAGCCCGAACGCCGCCACCGCGATCACCATCGCGTTCCGCGTGCCGATCTTGGCGAACTGCTCGGGCCCGGACGGCACGCCGGCCCAGACCGCGGCGATCAGCTCGTCCGGCGCCAGCGCGTTGCGCTTCACCCCGGTGAAGAACTCGTCGACCGGGATCAGCCTGGTGCCTCGCACCGAGGCGACCTCGACCTGCGCGCCGGCCGCGAGCAGGCACGGGTGGCAGTCCCCGGCCGGCGACGCCGAGCCGAGGTTGCCGCCGATCGTGCCTCGGTTGCGGATCTGCGGCGACCCGACCGTCCGCGCCGCGATCGCCAGCCCGGGCAGCCGCGCACTCAGCCCGCCAGGCGACCGGTCCGACCCGCCCGGCCGTCCGCCGCGCGCACGCTCACCGGTCAGCTCCGCGTAGGTCACCCCGGCGCCGACCCTCAGCCGCCCCCCGTCGATCCGCCACCCGGCCAGCTCACGTACCCGCGTGAGGTCGAGCAGCGCGGCCGGCCGGCGCCGGGCGAAGTTCAGCTCCACCATCACGTCGGTCCCGCCCGCGATCGGCACGGCGTCCGGCGTGGCGGCCTTGGCGGCCAGCGCGTCGGCCCAGGTCGTCGGCTGAAGGAACTCCATGCGCACCCTCCGGCTGCCCTCGGGCTACCCTACGGCGCTCAGCGTCCCATACCGTCAGGCGAACGACGCCGGGGCGTCCCAGGCCGGGCCGGGGTCCGGCGCTCCCTCACGGCCAACGGCGCACTGGATCAGGCCGTAGGGCCGGTCGTCGGCGTGGAACACCTCGCCCGGGTTGTCCAGCCCGAACGGCGACAGGTCGGCGAGGAAATGGTGCTTGTTCGGCGCCGACAGCCTGATCTCGGCGATGTCCTCGCGCGCCGCCAGCACGGCGGAGCCCATCTCCCACAGCGTCTGCTGCAGCGCGCGGCTCTCCACCACGGCGAACCGCTCCAGCAGGATCTGCCGCACCTGGCCGAACGCATCGCCCCACGCCACGTCGGTCACCGCGGACCGCCATCGCGCGGTCAGCGAGGTGGCCAGGACCCGGTCGGTCGCCTCGGCCAGCGTGGTGTAGCGGTCCGTGAGGAACCCGGTGAACTGCGATCCTGTCGACTTGAGCACGACCAGGTCCCTGACCCCGGAGATCACCCAAGATTTTTCAACGGCTCCCTCGGCGTCGGTCGTCACCGATGCCGTGCGGATCTCGTGGCCGGCCCGGACGAACGTGTGCGCGTGCCCGGCTCCCGACACGGCAACCCGCTCCCAGCGGTACTCGTCGACGTCCACGCGCGCGCGGGTCACCGGCGCGATGTCGGTGACGAAGTGGCTGGCCAGCGCCAGCGCGTAGTCCTCGATCTGGCCGACGCCGCGCTCCCTGGCGTAGGCGAAACACGTGTTCTTCTGGCTGTCGGTCGGCAGCACGTTGGCCTGGTCGCCGGTCAGGTGCGCGGCGGCGAAGTCGCCGCGCAGCGCGGTCGACACGTTGAGGTCGCGGATCTCGTGCCGCTCGGTGTCGCGACAGATCCGCACCACCCGGGTCTCGGCCTTGCCGTACTGGTTGTCGGACAGGACGATCGCCATGAGCTAGCTCCCGCGGTAGGTGGCGAAGGAGAACGGGCTGAGCAGCAGCGGAACGTGATACCTGGGCCGCAGCCCGTCGGCACTGAACGTGACGACGACCTCGGGGAAGAACGGTTCGCCGCCCGGCCCGCTGCGCAGGTACGGCCCGGTCTCGAAGACCAGTCGGTAGGTTCCCGCGGACAGCGAGGCGACGCCGAAGTCGGAAATCCGCCCGTCCGCGTCGGTCACCGCGCGGCCGAGTTCACCGTGGCCGACCCGCTCGAGCCGCACGAGCACCCCGCCGGCCGGCTCGCCGCGCACGGTGTCGAGTATGTGCGTGCTGACCGCGCTCACGCTGTTTCCCCCGCTCGCGGGCCGACGAGCTGGCGCAGCCGGATCTGGTTGATCTTGGCCAGCTCGGCGGCGGCGACGCGCCACTCGGTCGCGGCGTCGTTGCCGAGCCGCTGGCGTAGCAAGTCGAGGAGCTCGGCCGCGTTCCGGCCGGTGGCGCAGGCCAGGTAGATGTGACCGAACCGCCGTTCGTAAGCCGCATTGCCGTCGGCTAGCGCCTGCCGCAGATCGGGGCCGGCACCGGCGACTCCGGCCTGCTCCCGAGCCGACCACGCAGCCGGCCCGGCCGGTCCCGCCCGCCCCGGCCGGCCCGCCGTCACCCGCCGGTCGCCGATCCTCGGATGACCCGCCAGCGCCTCGCCCAGGTCCCGCTGGCTGAACATTTCGACCGCCGCGTCGGAGGCTGCGAGCAGGGCATCGATGCCGGGGTACGGCCTGCCCGCGAGAACCGCATCGATCCACCGGCCCGACGAGCAGCACGCCCCGAGCGCCTCCCTCGCCGCCTGCTCTGGCAGCCGGTTGAACTCGTCCACGCTCGGCATGGTGCCAGCCTCTCGCGCGCCGCGCCAGACGCGCAACGACCCGGTGCCGCGGAGACGATTACCTCGCTGGCACGGGGAGACCACCTGGATGCGCGTGACCTTCGACCCGCGCCCGCTCACCCTCCGGTAGGTGCGTTCAGCTTGACGGAAGCCGCCAGCCGCGCGGCGGGCGCGGCAGCGCGGGACCGGCGGGCTGAGCCGCGCGCAACTCGTCGTCCGGATCGGCGGAGTCTCGCAGCCAGGTGATCAGCGAAAAATAGACGACGGGAACGAAAC
>DASPZH010000306.1:0-3381 GCA_035636335.1 Streptosporangiaceae bacterium | reverse complement strand
ACTGCCTAGACTGATGCGCACACTGCGCGACCGCGCGGTTCCTGCCGAGGACGGCAGCTATCAGGCAGGCAGCGGCCGGACCCGGCCGCCGCCGAGATCAGGACACGACGTGAATGGCGTCGGCTGGGACGTAGTGGTCGTCCTTGCCTTCATACTCATCGGCGGGTTCTTCGCCGCCGCGGAGATGGCACTGGTCTCGCTGCGCGAGGGCCAGGTCAGGGCACTGGCGAAGCGCGGCAAGCGGGGCCAGCGGGCAGCGCGGCTCGCGCACGACCCGAACAGGTTCCTGTCCGCGGTGCAGATCGGCGTCACGGTCGCGACGCTGCTGTCCGGCGCCTACGGCGCCGCGACCCTGGCGGATGATCTCAGGCGATGGCTCGTCCACCAGGTGCCCGCGCACCTCGCCGACGTGCTCTCGTTCGTCGTCGTGACGCTGATCATCGCGTTTTTCTCGCTGGTGCTCGGCGAACTCGCCCCCAAGCGGTTCGCGCTGCAACGCCAGGAGCGGATCTCGCTGTTCGCCGCGCCGATACTGGACCGGATCGCGACGCTGGCCAGGCCCGTCGTCTGGCTGATCAGCGTGTCGGTCAACCTGGTCGTGCGGATTCTCGGCGGCGACCCGAAGGTCGGCCGCGGCACGATGAGCAGCGACGAGCTTCGTGACCTGGTCGCCGGGCACCAGAACCTGACCGCCGACGAGCGGCACATCGTCAGCGAGGTGTTCGACGCGGGCAAGCGGCAGCTCCGCGAGGTTCTCGTGCCGCGAACCGAGGTCGACTTCCTGCCCGCGTCGATGCCGGTCAGCCAGGCGATCGCGGTCGCCGCCCGGGCGACGCACTCGCGGTTCCCGGTCTTCGAGGACTCCTACGACGACGTGGTCGGTTTCGTGCACGCCAGGGACCTGCTCGATCCCGGCCGAACCGAGTCGGTCCGGGTCGGCGACCTGAAGCGGCAGGTCAAGATGCTGCCGACCAGCAAGACCGTGATGGCGGCGCTGTCGGAGATGCGCAGGGACCGGGCCCACCTCGCGATCGTGGTGGACGAGTACGGCGGCACCGCCGGCATCGTGACGCTTGAGGACCTGGTCGAGGAGCTGATCGGCGACATCCAGGACGAGTACGACAAGGAGGAACATCCGTCCCGCCGGCTGCGGACGGGCGAGATCGAGGTCGACGGGCTGATGAACCTCGACGACTTCGCCGAGCAGACCGGGATCGAGCTGCCCGACGGCCCGTACGAGACCGTGGCCGGCTACCTGCTGGCGGCGCTCGGGCACCTGCCGAAGACCGGCGAGTCGGCCGAGCTGGACGGCAGCAGGCTGACCGTGACCGAACTGGACGGCCGCCGGATCGCCCGGGTGAAGGTGAGTGAGTCCCCGCCGGGCCCGCCCGCCCGGCCCACCTGGTCAGGGACGGCGACCCAAGTAAGCTGACCCGGTGCACCCCACCGACCCGGCCGGGCGTCGCCGCGACGCCGGGACCAGCCAGGACGAGCCGGGCCGCGGCACGGGCCCGGTCCTCGTCGTGGACTTCGGCGCCCAGTACGCCCAGCTCATCGCCCGGCGCGTCAGGGAGTGCCGCGTCTATTCGGAGATTGTCCCTTCCACCGCGGCGACCGACGAGATTTTGCAACGCGACCCAGCGGCGATCATCTTGTCCGGTGGGCCGGCCTCGGTGTACGCGCCAGGAGCGCCGCCCGCGCCGGCCGGGCTGCTGGCCGCGGGCGTGCCGGTGCTCGGGATCTGCTACGGGTTCCAGCTCATGGTCCGCGACCTGAGCGGCGAGGTGGCCAGGACCGGAACCGGCGAGTACGGCGCGGCCGCGCTGGCCCTGGCCGCCGGGGCTGGGGGGACGGGACCGGTCGGCGGGGTCCTGCTTGGCGGGCTGCCCGAGTCACAGCAGGTGTGGATGTCGCACGGTGACACCTGCACCCGTGCCCCCGACGGTTTCACGGTCACGGCCAGCACGCCGGGGACCCCGGTCGCGGCGGCGGAGAACCCGTCGCTTGGCCTGTTCGGGATGCAGTTCCATCCCGAGGTGCTGCACACCGAGCACGGCATGGCGATGCTCGGGCGGTTCCTCGCCGCGGCCGGGTGCCGCTTCGACTGGACGATGAGCAACGTCGTCGAGGAGCAGACCGAGCTGATCCGGGCCACGGTCGGGGCCGGTCACGCGATCTGCGGCCTGTCCGGCGGCGTCGACTCCGCGGTCGCGGCGGCTCTGGTCCAGCGGGCCGTGGGCGAACAGCTCACCTGCGTTTTCGTCGACCACGGGCTGCTGCGCAAGGGCGAGGCCGAGCAGGTCGAGCAGGACTTCGTGGCCGCTACCGGCGTCGAACTGGTCGTCGTGGACGCCCAGGCCGACTTCGCCGTCGCGCTGGCGGGCGTCACCGACCCCGAGGGCAAGCGCAAGGTCATCGGCCGGGAGTTCATCCGGGCGTTCGAGCACGCGGCCAGACAGATCGCCGCGCGCGACGCCCGGGCGGGCGGCGGCTCGGCCGAGTTCCTCGTCCAGGGCACGCTCTACCCCGACGTCGTCGAGTCCGGCGGCGGCACGGGGACGGCCAACATCAAGTCGCACCACAACGTCGGCGGCCTGCCGGAAGACCTTGGCTTTACCCTGATAGAGCCGCTGCGCACGCTGTTCAAGGACGAGGTCAGGGCGCTCGGCGCGGAACTCGGCCTGCCGCCGCAGATCGTGTGGCGGCAGCCGTTCCCCGGGCCGGGCCTGGCAATCAGGATCGTCGGCGAGGTCACGCCCGAGCGGCTCCGGATCGTCAGGGAAGCCGACGCCATCGCCCGAGCGGAACTGACCGCCGCGGGGCTGGACCGTATGATCTGGCAGTGCCCGGTGGTGCTGCTCGCCGACGTGCGGTCGGTCGGCGTGCAGGGCGACGGGCGCAGCTACGGGTATCCGATCGTGCTCAGGCCGGTGACCAGCGAGGACGCGATGACGGCCGACTGGGCGCGGGTGCCGGACGCCGTGCTGGCCCGGATCTCCGGCCGGATCACCAACCAGGTGCCCGAGGTCAACCGGGTTGTCCTCGACATCACCAGCAAGCCCCCGGCCACCATCGAGTGGGAGTAGCGGTGCGGATGGGGTGCTCATCGTGAGCCCCGCGCCTCTCATACCGCACCAGGTCGCCGCCCCTGCTCGTGGCCAGGCTGCCGCGGTGACGAGGGCGCGGGGCGAGGTCAGGTTACGCGGGACAGGTCGGCGGGCAGGGCCTCGTAGGACCGGTCGGCGGCGATCTGCCTGAGCCGGTCGAGCGCGTCCCAGACATCGGTGAACCTGGTCGCGATCGGGACCGGGCCGAGCCGCAGCCGGTCGGGCGTGCGGAAGTCGCCGATCACCCCGGCGGCGATCAGCGCCCGGTTGATCG
>DASPZH010000305.1:0-4425 GCA_035636335.1 Streptosporangiaceae bacterium | reverse complement strand
CGGTGCTCATCGTCTCCGATGCCTTCCAGTTCTCCTGGCGCTACCAACTCCCGGCCCTGGTCACGGTTCCGCCGGCCGGCGCGCTCGGGCTGGCACTGGCCGGAACCTACCTGTTCTCGCGCGGCCGCGGCGACGGCAGCGCTCCGCGCGCGGAGGCCGCCGAACTTGCTACCCCGGCCGTGTGACCGGCGACGCGGTGCGGGCACATCGGGCTAGCGGAGGCCGGCGAACAGGTCGGTCTCCGGGACCGGCGCCTGGGTTGCGCTGCGGGCCCTGATGAAGGTCTCCTTGCCGAACGCCTGCTCCACGACCTGCGGCGGGATCTTGCTGAACCACGAGTCGGTGATCTGGCTGGAGTGCGTCATCAGCGCGTCCCGCTTGCGCTGGAACACCGGGCTGATGTCCACCTCCGTGGTGATCCGCGCCTCGGACTCCGCCATCTGGCGTTCCTCCTCCTCGGTCATCTCCCATTCGGGCACGTCCTCGCCGGCCTCGCGGAGCGCCTCGAACACCTTCCGCCAGTCGCTCCGCCGCATCGCGATCAGGTAGAGCTTGGCCGGGACCCCGGTCCGCTCGACGGCCGCGATCGCCGCCTTCGCCGCGTGCACGTGGTCGGGGTGCTGGTAGGCACCGTCCGGGTCGTAGGTAACCACGACCTGCGGCTGGTATCGCTCGATAAGTCGGCCGATCCTGGCGGCGACCTCGTCGACCGGCGCGTTGCAGAACGCGTCCTTGCTGTGCCGGTACTCCCACTCCGGCATGCCCGAGTCGTGGTAGCCGAGCAGCTCGAGTTCGGTGACGCCGAGGTGCTTGCACGCCTCGCGAAGCTCGGCCAGCCTGGTCAGCGCGACACCGGTCGTCTCGTGGCCGTTCTCGCCTGGCTTGATGCCTGCCGGACCGTCCCCGAACTCACCGTTGGTGCAGGTCACGACGATCGTCCTGACGCCTTCGTCGGAGTACTTGGCCAGGACGCCGCCGGTGCTTGACGACTCGTCGTCGGGGTGGGCATGGACTGCCATCAGGGTCAGTGGCTGGTTCATGTCTGCAATCTACTAAAGGCCTCCGTCAGCCCCGGCCCGGCGGACCGGTCCCTTCCGCCGGGCCCTCCGGGTGGCCCGCCCTGCCCGGCAGCCAGGCCGTTCCCAGCGTGCCCTGAGCGGACCGCCGGCCGAGCGCGCCGCCGCCGCGGCCGCGCAGGATCTGCGCGAACCCGACCGCGGTGACCGCGCCGATCAGCGGTCCGGTCAGGTAGACCCACCAGGAGGTCCAGTCGGCCAGCACCAGGGCGGGACCCAGGGACCTGGCCGGGTTCATCGACGCTCCGCTGACCGGAGCTCCGACCACCCCGGCCAGGGCGATGTAGCTGCCGACGGCGAACGCGGCCATCGCGCCGATCTGCTGCGCACCCGAGGCCGTTCCCAGGATCACGCTGACCAGCCCGAGGCTGAGCACGGCCTCCCATGCCATCGCGCCCGCCGCGGAGATGCCGCTGCCCGGCAGCGTGAGGCCCGCGGTGCCCTGCTTGCCGACCAGGGCGACCAGCACCAGCGTCGCCAGCACCGCGCCCGCGAGCTGGGCCGCGATGTACAGCGGGACACGGCGGACCGGGAAGTCGCCGCGCAGCGTGAACGCCATCGTCACGGCCGGGTTGAGGTGCGCGCCGGAGACGGTTCCCATGAACAGGATGACCGCGAGCACCATCATGCCGGGCGCGACGACCAGGGCCGTCGCGGAGATCGCGGCGCCGCCGAACCTGGCGTTGACCATCGGGCCGCCCGCCGCGACCAGCACGAGCAGGAACGTGCCGAACAGCTCGGCGAACAGCCGCCGCCATTCGTAGCTGTCGTCGGTGAAGTCGAACCGCCTGGCCAGGGCATTCGGCTCGCCGAGCGAACGCAGTCCGGCCTCGGCGATGTGCCGCGCCTCGGCTGCCGGGTCGAGGCGCGGAAGCTGCCCGCCTTCCTGGCCGCTCAACGCATCGCTCCCACCCGATCAGGCCATCCGGTCGAGAATGCTCACGACGAGGTCCATCGGGGTGTGCGGGTGCAGGAAGGCGAACCTCGCCACCGTCTCTCCTTCCCATGCCGACGGCGGCATGAACGCGACCTGCTCGTCGAGCAGGTCGCGGGCCCACCTGGCGTAGTCGGCGTGCGCCCATCCTGCGCGTCGGAACAGAACCACGGACAGATCGGGCGGCATGACCAGCTCAAGGTAACCGCGGCCGGCGATCTCGCCGGCGGTCGCACGGGCCAGGCCGATCGCCGACTCGATCGCGGCCGAGTACGCGCGCACGCCGTGCACGCACAGCGAGAACCACAGCGGCAGGCCCCTGGCCCGCCGGGTCAGGTGATGGGCGTAGTCGGTCGGGTTCCACTCGCCCGGCCTGGCGTGGATGACGTCCAGGTACGAGGCGTCCTGTGTGTGCACCGACCGGGCCAGCGCGGGGTCGCGGTAGAGCAGGGCGGCACAGTCGAACGGCGCGAAGAGCCACTTGTGCGGGTCAACCACGAACGAGTCGGCCCGCTCGATGCCGGCGAACTTGCCCCTTACGCTCGGGGCGAACAGCCCGGCCCCGCCGTACGCGCCGTCCACGTGGAACCAGGCCCCGAGCCCCGACGCCACGTCGGCCAGCCCGGCCAGGTCATCGACGATGCCCGCGTTCGTGGTGCCCGCCGTTGCCACCACGACGGCGATCGAGCCCGGGTCGGGGTCGGCGGCGACGGCCTCGGCGGCGGCCTGCCCGGTGAGCCGGTGATCGGCGGCCGTGACGACCAGCGCGTCCATCTCGAGCAGGCGGAGCGAGTTGGCCACCGACGAGTGCGAGTCGGCGCTGACCAGCGCGCGCCACCGCCGCGCCTGCGCACCGGGCCGGCGCTTGGCCATCTCGCGCCCCACGGCGATGGCCGACAGGTTCGCCGCCGAGCCGCCGGAGACGAAACACCCCCCGGCCGACGCGGGCAGCCCGGCGCGGGCGGCGATCAGCGCGAGCACCTGGTTCTCGGCGTGGATGGCGCCGGCCGCCTCCAGCCAGGAGATGCCCTGGATCGAGGCGCACGAGACCAGCATGTCGAACAGCAGCGCGGCCTTGGTCGGGGCGGCCGGGATGAAGCCGAGGAACCGGGGACTGTCCGCCGAGATGACGGCGGGCGCGACGGTCGCGGCGTAGGCGCCGAGCACCTGGTCCGGGTCGTGCCCTTCCTCGCCAAGCAGGCCGGCCAGGGCGACGTCGAGCACCGCGGGGTCGCGCGACCCGTTGTCCAGGGGAACGGGGTCGAGCCTGAGCCTGTTCTCCGCGTAGGCGAGCACCGAGCGGATCATCTGCTCGGTGACCCTGTCGACGCCATGCATGGGCGGAAACCTAGCAGGCCGGCGACCCGGCACCGGCCGTGGCCGGCGACCGCCGCCGACCGCACTGGCTGGCCTGCGGGCCGGGAGTCAGCGGCGCGGGGTGCGTTGGACAAAAGAGGCGACCGGGCCGGCCGAGGTCAGCTCGGCCAGGAACACCCGCAGCACAGCGGGATGATCCTGGAGCCGCCAGTCCTGGTGGTAGACCCGCTGACCCTTGCGGTAGGACTTCTTCGCCTGGTTCCGGTCGAACCAGATCAGCCCGAGCAGGTGGTTCCGGCTGATCCCGGCGAACAGGTCCCGGACGTCGGCGAGCTGACGGCCGGTCATCGGGCCGACGGCCGTCTCGCCGATCATGATCGGGGTGGCCGGGGACAGCCTGCGCGCCAGCGCGACCGTCTTGCCGAAGATGACTGCGAAGGTGTCGGACGGGAAGAAGTAGTACCCGTCCATGCCGATCAGGCCGACGTATCGCGGTCCTGGCCAGTACGGCGCGAGCGAGGAGTCGGACAGGTGCATGGCCGACGGCTGCCACATGAACGTGACCAGGCTGGCCGCCCGGCCCGGTCCGAGATCGGCGTTCAGGTCGCTGGTGAGCTCGTCGTGGACGCGCCGGAACGCGGCGACGAAGTCCGCGGCGGTGGCATACCGGGAGCCGTAGGAGTACCACGCGCCGTTCATCTCCGGCGCGAACGACACGATCACGTGGTCGCCGGGCGCGGCCAGCTCGCGCGCGAACCTGGCCAGGTAGTCCCGGCCGGCGCCGGCCGCGATCTGGGCGAGCGTCGGCGCGGCGGGGCCGCGCGGCTCGAGCTCGACCACCGTCTGCGCGCCGAGCCTGGCGGCGTCGATGACGTACCTGGCCGGAAACGCGCCTCCCCACAGGACGAAGCGGACGGTGAGCGCGGCGCGTACTCCCGTCATCTGGTCGAAGGCCGCGAGGCCCCGGACGTCGCCGCCCTGCGAGTCCGCACCGCCTTGCCGGTCCACGCCGGGCTGGGTCGGGCGCGGCGCGGGCGGAGCGAAGGCGCCGAGCAGGAAGCCCGGCCGCCGCGGGACGGCGCGGACCACCGGGGCACC
>DASPZH010000304.1:0-6628 GCA_035636335.1 Streptosporangiaceae bacterium | reverse complement strand
GACGACAAGGATGCCGGAGCGTCCATGGCTGGTCGGCGGCATCCGGTATGCGCCGGCGGCCCGGGCGGTCGCCGACGCGGTGTGCGGGCACGCCGACATGGACTTCGTCCGCTCCCTGGTCGCTGGCGCCGTTCAGCAGCGCAAGTGCACCGTTCAGCAACTGGCCACCGAGTTGCGCGCCGGGCCACAGCGTGGCTCGGGCGCGCTGCGCGCCGCGTTAGCGGAGGTGGCGGATGGCATCGCTTCGATAGCAGAGGGCGATCTGCGGAAGCTGATCAAGAGGAGCAGGCTGCCTGAGCCGATGTACAACCCGAGCCTTCTCGCCGGTGCGGAGTTCCTCGCCCGGCCGGACGCGTGGTGGCCGGACGCCGGGGTGGCGGCCGAGGTCGACTCGCGGGAATGGCATCTGCTGCCGGCCGACTGGGAGCGCACGCAGGCCAGGCACGACCGGATGAGCGCACACGGGATCCTGGTGCTGCACTACGCCCCGCGAAGGATCAGGTCCGACCCGGCGGGAGTCGTGGAGGAGATCAAGAAGGCCCTGGAGGCAGGCCGGCGGCGCGGGCCGCTGCCGATCCGGACGGTCCCCGCGCGGTGAGGCATGGCCTGCTGGCCTCGGCGCGGCAACCTTTTGCGATACTGGCGCATCCTTGAGACGTGCCAGACGACATCATCACGCTCGGGGTGCCTGAGCGCCGATCGAGGCGCGATGCCGACGAGTCCATCGAGTCGTTGTTTCGCACGCACTATCCGCACATTGTCTATACCGCGTTCGCGCTGGTCGGCGACTGGGATCTGGCCGAACAGCTCGCGCAGGAGGCTTACCTGCGGCTGTGGCGACGCTGGCGATGGATCGCCGATCCGCAGGCTGCTCCGTCGTACCTGCAACGGACCGCGGTGAACCTGTCGCGCGAGACCATCAGGCGCCGGCTCATCGAACGCCGGGCGCTGAAGGCGAGGAGCATGGAGCGGCCGTCGGCCATGCCTGACACGGCCGCCGTCGTCGAACTGAGGCGTGCGATCACCGCGCTGCCCGCGCGGAAACGGGAGTGCGTCGTCCTGCGCTACCTGCTCGGGCTGTCCGAGGCGGAGACGGCCGGCCTGCTCGACGTCTCGATTGGCACGGTGAAGAGCCAGACGCACAAGGGCCTGCGGCAGCTACGAGCGCTGCTTGACGAGATGACCGAGGCCGGATCGGCTATTGAGCCGGAGGGGACGGCGACATGACCGACACGGACCTGGAACGGCGGTTGCGGGAACTGCGGATCACCGACATGGCACGGGGAACCGCTGGCCAGCGCTTCGACACTGGCCGTGCATGGCGCGAGTTCCGGCTGCTGAGATCACGCCGCGGCAGGAACCTCCGCCGAGGACTGACGGCCGCCGTCGCGCTCACGGCGGCTGCTGCCATCGTGATCGTCGTGCTGGTCTTCGGGGGCAGCCCGTCCGCGGTCCCAGGTCGCGGACAGCGCAGCGAGCCGAGTACCAGACCGAGTACCAGGCCGACTGGCCGGCCGGGTCCGGTTCGCGCGTATCCGGGCGCGGTCGCCGCGCGGATACCGCTGAGCGGAGTGGTCAGCCTGGTCGCGAACACCGAGCAGGCATGGGCGGTCAGGAAGGCCGGGCCCGCTGCGGCCCCAAGATTCCAGCTCGCGCGCATCGATCTGCGGACGAACAAGGTCACGCTGCGCTCGAACCTGGGCAGGCGGCCCGAGGCGCCCGGCAAGCGGCCTGAAGCGCCCGCTGTGGCTCTCGGCGGCGGGGCGCTCTGGCTGACCACATCCTTCGGGCGGGCCCGGGGGCAGGTGGCGCGGATTGATCCGGCCAGCGGACGGGTCGTCTCGGCTTTGCATCTCCCGGCGGGCCGATGCGCCTGGCTTGCCTACGCGGGCGGTCAGATCTGGACGCGGTGCGAGGCGGTGGGGGGAAGGGCGCTGGACTTCTTCCGCGTTGACCCGGCCACCGGACAGGTGAACTGGCGGGCGGGTCCGGCGCTCGGCCAGATCGGATCCATGGCCGTCGCGCCACAGAGCGTGTGGTACATGGCCTACAACTCAGGCGTCTACGGGCTGATCGACCAAGGCGGACGAGCACGCGCGGTCACGGTGCACGACCGCGCCTTTCCGGTCAGCTTCGCCTACACCGAGGAACTCGTATCCGGCGGGGGCGCCATCTGGGCCATCGCTAACGATGAGAGCATCGCCAGAATCGATCCCGCAACCGGCCGCGTGGTGCGCTTCTACACCTACCGATCGTATGACCCGGGCTACAGCGGCGGCCTCGCCTTCCTCGCGGTCGGGCCCGGGTCGTTGTGGGGCCTCGACGACGGATATCTGTACCGCGGCCATCCGTTCAGTGGCGTTCTCCGGGTCAGCATGGCGACCGGCCGACCGCTCGGCCGGGTGAACTTCGCCCATGGATTCTGCGGCCAGCCGTGTTCGCAGATCTTCGCCACGCCGGGTGCGGTCTGGGTGCCGACCGCGCAACTGCTGATCAGGATCGACCCGTCCCGGCTGCCCGGATAGCCGCAACGGCCGCGCCCGATGGTCAATGTCGGCGGCTGAACGTAGGCTCGGCGGCGTGAGCACACCGACTCGCGCGCCTGGCCGGACGGGGCGGGCACCGGCGCCCGCAGGCGTTCCCGCCGAGTACGACCGGCTCGATGCCGGCGGAACCGGCGGGATCGGGGCCAGCGCGGTCAGGCCGGACGGCAGGAGCAAGGTCACCGGGGAGTTCGCCTACGGCAGCGACCTGTGGATGGACGACATGATCTGGGGCGCGACGCTGCGCAGCCCGCACCCGCACGCCAGGATCACCTCGGTCGCGATCGGCGACGCCCTCGCCACGGCCGGGGTCTACGCCGTCCTGACCAGCGATGACGTCCCTGGCCAGAACGTCTGCGGCCTCGAATACGCCGACCAGCCGGTGCTCGCGTCCGACGTGGTCAGGTACGCCGGCGAGCCGGTCGCCCTGGTCGCCGCCGACCACCCCGAGGTCGCTCGGCTCGCCGCGAGCAAGATCGCCGTCGGCTACGAGGTGCTCGAGCCGGTCACCGACCCGGTCGCCGCGCTCGAACCGGGCGCCCCGCGGCTGCGCCCAGGCGGCAACCTGGTCAGGCACCTGAAGATCCGCAAGGGCGACCCCGCGCCGCGTGCCGACGTGGTCGCGACCGGCAGGTACGAGGTCGGGATGCAGGACCAGGCGTTCCTCGGCCCCGAGGCGGGACTGGCCGTTCCCGACGGGACCGGCGGGGTCGAGCTGTTCGTCTCGACCCAGTGGCTGCACGTGGACCAGCAGCAGGTCTGCGCCGCGCTCGGGCTGCCGCCCGACCGGGTCAGGCTCGTCCTGGCCGGCGTCGGCGGGGCGTTCGGCGGCCGCGAGGACCTGTCCATGCACGTGCACGCCTGCCTGCTCGCGCTGCACACCGGCAAGCCGGTCAAGATGAGCTACTCCCGCGAGGAGTCGTTCTTCGGGCACGTGCACCGGCATCCCGCGTTGATCGACTACGAGCACGGCGCGAACCGCGACGGCACGCTGGCCTACGTCCGGGCGAGCATCCACCTGGACGGCGGCGCCTACGCGTCGAGCACCTCGGCCGTGGTCGGCAACGCCGGCACGATGGGCGCCGGGCCCTACGTCGTGCCGAACGTGCACATCGACGCCTACGGCGTCTACACCAACAACCCGCCGTGCGGCGCGATGCGGGGCTTCGGGTCGGTGCAGGCCGCGTTCGGCTACGAGGCGCAGATGGACAAGCTGGCGGCGGCCCTGGGCCTGGACCCGGTCGAGTTCCGCTGTCGCAACGCGATGCAGCAGGGCGCGACCGGCCCGACCGGGCAGGTCATCGACAGCCCGGCCCCGGTCGCCGAGCTGCTGCACCGGGTCAAGCGGATGCCGCTGCCGCCCGGCGGCGGCTCGCGGGACCGGACGCTGCCCCCCGACCTGCGGCTGCTGCCCGGCGGGGTCGGCAACACCACGCACGGCGAGGGCATCGCGCGCGGGGTCGGCTACGCGGTCGGGTACAAGAACGTCGGGTTCTCCGAGGGCTTCGACGACTACTCGACCGCCAGGGTCAGGCTCGAGGCCGTCGGCGGCGAGCCGGTCGTGACCGTGCACACCGCGGCCGCGGAGGTCGGCCAGGGACTGGTCACGGTCGAGCAGCAGATCTGCCGCAGCGAGCTCGGCGTCTCCAGCGTGGTGATCGTTCCCAAGGACACCGGCGTCGGCTCGGCCGGGTCGACCTCGGCCTCCCGGCAGACCTACGTCACCGGGGGAGCGATCAAGGCGGCCTGCGAGATGGTCCGGGCGAGCTTGTTGAAGAAAATCGCGGACCGGCTCGGGACGGCGGAGACCGGCCTGAAGCTGGCCGACGACCAGGTCTGGTCAGGCGGACGGGAGCCGGAGCCGCTCGGGCCGATCGCCGCGTTCGTCGGCGGCGACGTGTTCACCGAGACCGTGCAGTGGCGGCACCGGCCGACCAGGCCGATCGACCCGGAGACCGGGCAGGGTTTCGCGCACGTGGCGTACGCGTTCGCCGCGCACCGCGCGGTCGTGGACGTCGACACCGACCTCGGCCTGGTCAGGGTCGTCGCGCTGGACTGCGCGCAGGATGTCGGCCGGGCGATGAACCCGCAGGCCGTGGTCGGCCAGATCCAGGGCGGCAGCGCCCAGGGGCTGGGCCTGGCGATCATGGAGGAGATCCAGGTGCGCGACGGGATGATCCGCAATCCCTCGTTCACCGACTACCTGATCCCGACGGTGCTCGACGTCCCGCCGATGCGGATCGACGTGCTCGAGTACCCCGACCCGCACGCGCCTTACGGCCTGCGCGGAGTCGGTGAGCCGCCGACGATCTCCTCGGGACCCGCGATCGTGGCGGCGATCCGCGCCGCGACCGGACTGGATCTGCCGCGGGTCCCGGTCAAGCCAGGCGATATAACGAGAGCCCCGTGACCACTCCCGGGTCGCGGGCCGGCCTCGGCCTGGAGCAGGTCACCGCGGAGCTCGACAAGCTGCTCGCCGTCCCCGACGCCGAGCTCGCCTCGGGGTACTCCGGCGACGGCGCCGGGCGGCAGCCGGTCCACACGGCCTACATCCCCGCGCACCGGTTCGAGTCAGACGCCGTCCGCCACTGGGGCGCGCAGGCGCTGGCCGCGATGCAGGAGTTCGCGCCCGGGCCCGGAGAACTCGCCGACGCGACGGGACTCGCCCCCGGGGTGGCCGCAGAGGTGCACCGGCTCGTGCTCGCCAAGCTGGCCCGGCAGCCGGTCGAGGACCTGCGGATCGACTTCGAAGACGGCTACGGGGCCCGCGGCGACGAGACCGAGGACGCGCACGCCCGTGCCGCCGCTCGGTCGCTCGCCGCCCTGCTGTGCGAGGACACGGCGCCGCCGTTCTGCGGGGTGCGGTGCAAGAGCCTGGAGCAGCCGACCCGGCGGCGGGCGGTGCGGACACTCGAGGTGTTCCTCATCGCGCTGCTGGAGCACGCCAGGCCGCTGCCAGCCGGCTTCGTGATCACGCTGCCGAAGGTCACGTCGGCGGCCCAGGTGTCGGCGATGGCCGTGCTCTGCGAGCGGCTCGACGCGGCCTTGCGCGTGAGGTGGCCGCAGAGGCTGGTGTTCGAGATCCAGGTCGAGACGCCGCAGGCCATCCTGGGCGCCGACGGAGCGGCGACGGTCGCCAGGTGCGTGCACGCGGGGGCCGGCCGGCTGACCGGGCTGGCTTACGGCACCTACGACTACAGCGCCGCGCTCGGCATCGCCGCCGCCTGCCAGAGCCTGGACCACCCGGCCGCCGACCACGCGAAGGCGGTCATGCAGGTGGCCGCGGCCGGGACCGGCGTCCGGCTGTCCGACGGATCGACCAGCATCCTTCCTGTCGGGAGCCGCGACGACGTCGTCGCCGCCTGGAAGCTGCACGCCGGGCTGGTGCGGCGGTCCCTGGAACGCGGGTTCTACCAGGGCTGGGACCTCCACCCGGCCCAGCTCGTCAGCCGCTACGCGGCCACCTACGCCTTCTACCGCGAGGGCAAGTCAACCGCGTGCGACCGGCTCAGCGCCTATGCCGCCCGATCAGCCACCGCCCAGGAGGAACCCGCCACCGCCCGCGCCCTGGCCGCCTTCCTCTCCCGCGGCCGAGACTGCGGCGCCCTCACCGACCCCGAGATCACCACCGCGACCGGCCTGACCCCGCACGAGCTCAGATTCGTCCGCCGCCGCGGCATCATGCCCACCCAGAGCCCTCCATGATCAACTCGGCGGGAGGCGGCGAAGCGGCCTCGGGCAGCGGCGGAGCGGCCGGCGGCAGCGGTCCCGACCTGATCATCCGCGCTAGCCGGGTAGCAACGCCAGCCGGAATCGTGCCGGCGGAAGTGCACGTCAAGGATGGTGTGATCGTCTCCGTGACGGCACCAGATGACCGGACGGCCGTGCCGCGCGGTCCGCGTTCAGCCGGACCGCACGGCACGGCCGCCCGGGTCATCCCCCCAGACTCGGGTTTGACCTTCGGCGAGCCGCGCAAGATCGAACTCCCCGACGACGAGGTGCTGCTGCCCGGCCTGGTCGACACCCACGTCCACGTCAACGAACCCGGCCGCACCGACTGGGAGGGCTTCGCGACCGCGACCGCC
>DASPZH010000303.1:0-2460 GCA_035636335.1 Streptosporangiaceae bacterium | reverse complement strand
CAGCCCGCCCCGGCCGCCGGCGGTCATGTGCCGGACCGCGCACCAGGTCACGTTGGCCGCACCGACCAGGTTGATGCCGAGCGTGGCCCGCCACTGGTCCTGCCAGTCCTGGTAGGAGACCTCGGTGATCGGGTGCGGCGTGAACACCCCGGCGTTGTTGACCAGCACGTCCAGGCCGCCGAGCAGGTCGGCGGCGGCGTCCACCATCGCGCGAACGGCCTCGGGGTCGGCCAGGTCCGCCTGGATGACCGCGTGTCCCGAGCCGGGCAGGTTCGCGACCAGGTCCGCGGCGAGACCGGCCGAGGCGCGGTGGTGCACGGCGACCCGGTCACCGGCCGCAGCGAACTCCGTGGCGATGGCCCGGCCGATTCCGCGCGACGCGCCCGTGATCAGGACCGCGCGCCCGCTCACCGGATCACCGGGCACCGGGTCACCGGGTCGCCGGCGGGCAGTCGGCCGGGATGGTCGGCTTGGGGCGGTAGGGAGCGGGAACGTACTTGATGGTCGTCTTGCCGTTCTTCTTGATCGTCTTCTTGATCGGCCTGGGCTTGTTCGCCTCCCAGTGCCTGACCGCCGCGTACGCGGCCTGGCAGGTGTCGTAGCCCTTGCGGATATTGGCGACGAACTGGGTGGCCTGGCTGAGGCTGCCCGTCGGCTCCAGCTTGATCGCCTGGACGGACGACGAGGTTATCCCGGCGGCCGGTATGTCGGTTCGCTGGTACACGCTGGACAGAGAGATTCCCAGCAGTTTCTGGTCCAGGCCCTGGTAGATCACAACCCTGCCGCCGCTGGTCCCCACGTAGTACTGGCTGTGGACGTACTGATACCCGAAGAAGGCGCCGCCCCCGAGTAGCAGCACGAACAGCGCGAGGATCGAGGTCATCAGCGGCCACCTCCGGCGGCGGGGCGCGACCGGCGTGTCCTCGTCGGGTGGGGCAACGGCGGCGGCGGCAGCGGCGGCATGCCGGCCGCCGGGGAGGGTCGTGGCCCGCACCTGTTGCGGCCCGGCCAGCCCGGGCATCGTCTCCCTGGGACGCGACGTCGCCCGGCCCGCGTTCGGTGGAACTGTCCCCAGCGTGGTGATCCCGCCCGCGCCGTCCATCGCCGGCCTGGAGAACGGCTTGGTGTCGTGACTGCCGCCGCTGGCCGCGGCCGCGCCGACGACGACCGGCGCGGCCGTCGGCGCCCGGTCGCTCAGCTCGAGGTCGATGACGTCGGCGACGATGCACGTGACGTTGTCGGGGGCGCCGCCCCTGATCGCCAGGTCGATCAGGGCGAGCACGGCGTCGGCGGGTTCGGGCACGGACACGAGCGTCTGGAGTATCTGGTCGTCGCTGACCGCCACCGGCAGCCCGTCGGAGCAGATCAGATACCTGTCCCCGGCCTGTGCGGTCAGCATCGACAGGTCGGGGTCGGCGTCGGTGCGCCCGTCGAGCGCGCGCAACAGCAGCGAGCGCTGCGGATGGGTGGACGCCTCGTCGGGACGGATCCTGCCCTGGTCGATCAGGGCCTGCACAAAGGTGTGGTCGTGAGTAATTTGATACAGGTCGCCGTCGCGCACGAGATAGGCGCGCGAATCGCCGATATGGCAGATGGCGGCCGATCCGCCTGCCCACAGCATCGCGGTCAGCGTGGTTCCCATGCTGCCGACCGCCGGGTCGGAGTCGACGATGCGGCGGAGCGCCTGCTTCGCGGTGGTCACCGCGGCGGCGAGCGCGTCGATCAGCTCAGACTCGGGCATCGGCCGCCGGTCGAGCGGCGCCACGGTGGAGATCACCGCGGCGCTGGCGACCTCGCCTGCCTCGTAACCGCCCATCCCGTCGGCAACCGCGAGCAGATGCGGCCCGGCGTAAGCCGAGTCCTCATTGCCCTCCCTGAGCAGGCCGACATCGGAGCGGACCGCGTAGCGGAGTGCAAGTGTCATCTGCGCAACTCCAGGACGATCTAGCCGGTCGGGTCGGTGCCCCGACCCGCACCCTGGTCGGCGGCCCGGTCAGCAGGCGGTGGGGCATCATGCTGTGATCGAGCCTAGATCCTGACGGATGCAGGTGAGCACCAGCAACAGGTTGGAACACCAATTTCGCGAACCGGAAATACAGTGCTCGCATGGTACACGGTAAGCGGCCGTCGTGAGCCGTGCCGGGCCGAGTGGCGCCAGGCAGTGATGATAAGCAGCGATGATAAGCGCGGTGCCGGGCCGCAGGCCAATCCGGAGCACGGTGAGCAGTCCGTAGATCGTGCCCGAATCATATGGATGATGGTGCAAATCCGGCAGTTGCGGTTACGATGCGTGAGAGGGCTAGGCAAGTTGCGCACGTAGCGGCCTTGCGCAGATCGGAGCGTGACACGCCGATGAGGTCCGATCCGCCGGTAACGCTGAAGGATGTCGCGGCGCTGGCCGGCGTTCATCCGGCGACGGCGTCACGGGCGCTCAATCCGGAGACGCGGCTGCTGGTGAGC
>DASPZH010000302.1:0-3061 GCA_035636335.1 Streptosporangiaceae bacterium | reverse complement strand
CATGCCGATGCCTAGCACGAGGATGATCAGCGACGCGTACAGGACCAGGCCGGCCGTCGTCCAGACCCGCGACGCGATCAGCGTGGTCACGTTCTCCCGCAGCGTGATCGAGATGCCCAGGTTCCCGTGCAGCGCGTTGTTCAGCCAGTACCAGTACTGCACGAAGAACGGCTGGTTCAGGTGATACCGCGCCTCGAGAACCCGCAGGCTGCTCGGCGGCAGTGACCTGCCGCCGGACAGCGCGGCGATCGGGTTCCCCGGCGCCAGGTAGAGCGCGCCGAAGATCACGAAGCTGGCGACCAGCAGGCTGGCGACGAGCATCGCCAGCCTGCGGCCGATGAACCTGAAGCGCACGCCGCTAGCTCCCTCCGAGGTGGTTGGCCCACGGCGCGAACATGTAGGCGAACGACGCGGTCGCCCCGGTCAGGTTCTTGGACAGGATCATGATGTTGACCGGCTGCACATCGGGGATCCACGGCAGCAGGGCCGCCGTGCGCTCCTCCGCCTTGGCCACCAGCGCGGCCCTCGCGTTCGGATCCGCGGTGGAGCGTGCCTGCTCGAGCAGTGAGATGGTCCTCTTGTCGTTGAAGTTGTCGTAGTTCTGCGACCCGCCCGGGATGACCAGCGTCGACAGCAGCGCGGCCGGGTCGGCGTAGTCGCCGTAGTTCACGGTGAGGAACCCGTCCACGCCGACCCGCGCCTTGGGGTCGATGAAGAAGTTGATGTAGTTCTGCGCGGAGACCGACTTGAGCACGGTCTTGAGCCCGATCGCGTTGGCGGCTGCCTGGTAGGCGCCGGTCTCCTGGGCGATGTTGGAGATCTGGCTCGAGGTGCCGATCGTGAACGTCTTGCCGACCGCCCCGGCCGCCTTGACGAGCCGCTTGGCCTTGGCGAGGTTGTACGGCAGCACTGGGGAGGCGTTGTAGGCCTTGTCGAAGACCGACTTGCCGTAACCGAAGACGCCAGGATTGGACAGCCAGCGCGGCAGGAGCCCCGCGCCCTTGAAGACGCTGTTGATGATCGCGTTCCGGCTCAGCGCCATCGACAGCGCCTCGCGGACCCGGACGTCGCCGAGCACGCCCTTCGTGCTGTCCACGATGAACGCGTCGGTGGACCAGCCCTGGCCCTTGTAGATGCTGACCGCGCTGTTCGTCTCGAGCTGGCGCAGCGTGGACAGGCCACCGGAGGTGTACGTGCCCTGGATCGCGCCGGTGGTCAGCCCGGAGGTCAGCGAGGTATCGGAGGCCACGCCCTTGATGATGATCTGGCCGACCAGCGGCTTGACCGACGGCTGCCAGTAACTCGTGTTGGGCACCGCGGTGACGCCGACGCCCGGGACGAAGGACTTGAACTTGTACGCTCCGGTGCACATGATGCTGCCCGACGGGGTCCCGTACTTCTTGCCCTGCTTCTCCGCGAACGCCTTCTCGATGATGATGCCGGGCATCGAGGCAAGCTCGCCCTGCAGCCAGTAGTCGGGCTGCTTCAGCGTGATCGTCACCTGGTTGCTGCCGGTCGCGGCGATCGAGGCGACCCGGCTGAACACCAGCGTGTAGAACCCGCCGAGCTTCGCGTTGTCCGCCCGGTCCAGGCTGTACACCACGTCGGCCGGCGTCACCGGATGGCCGTCCCAGAACTTGGCGCCCGGCTGGATCGTGAACACGAACTTGGTCGGCGACGGCGTCGACAGCGTCGCCAGGCCCGGCCCGATCCCGCCGGCTGGCGACTGCTTGAGCAACGACTCGCACATCAGCGACACCGCGGTGTTCTCCGGGTAGTCGAAGGCGAAGATCGGGTCAAGCGAGTTCACGTCCCGGTAGACCGCCCAGGTCACCGAGGACACCGGCTTCGTCCCCGGCTTCGTGCTGACCACCAGGCCCTTGGTCGGCGACAGGTTGCCCGCCGTGTTCCCGTTGCCGTTGGCTGACCGGCCGCACGCGGCGAGCGCGAGCGCCGCCGCGGCCGCTGCCGCCGCGACGGACATGGCCGCCCGCCGGCTTGTTCTCCTGGCCATCTGCCCCTCCTCGACTCTCCGCCGGCCGGCGGCCGACGGAGTTTCTCGCACCGCCCGGCGGCCTGCCGGGCGGAACCTGTCGTGCGGCCGGCCTCGCTGCCGGCGGTTCTTGACGCCCGCCCGGGTACGGCCCGGCGGACTTGTCACGTGCGCTGGTAAACCACGTCGCCTCGGACCCAGGTGGCCGTGACCGATGCCTGGCCGATCTCCGCGGCAGCCCCGTGCGCCAGGTCGGCGTCGACGACGGCGAAGTCGGCATCGAGCCCGGGCCGGATCGAGCCGGTGACGCCCTCCAGGCCGTTCACTCGCGCGCTCCCCGCGGTGTAGGCGGCAAAGATCGCCTCGGGGCTCAGTGCCTGCTCGGGCAGGAACGGGCGGGCCACCGGACCGCCGGCCGCCGGGCCGCCCGGCTCGGCCGGCTCGGCGGGCAGCGACCGGTTCACCGCGACGTGCGCGCCCAGCAGCGGGTCGGGGCTGGACACCGACCAGTCGCTGCCGGCGCACAGCGGCGCGCCGGCGGCGAGCAGCGACCCGAACGGATACTGCCAGCCGCTCCTGCGCTCCCCGAGGAACGGGATCGTCAGCTCGTCCATCTGCGGCTCGTGCGTCGCCCACAGCGGCTGGATGTTGGCCGTCGCCCCGAGCCTGGCGAACCGCGGGATGTCGTCGGGATGCACGACCTGCAGGTGAGCCAGGTGGTGCCGCTGCCCGCCATGCCCGTTGGCCGTCCTGGCGGCCTCGACCGCGTCGAGCGCGTTCCGCACCGCGCGGTCGCCGAGTGCGTGGAAGTGGACCTGAAAACCTTCCCGGTCGAGAGCTGCCACGAAGCGCGGCAGTTCGTCGGGATCGATGAAGTCCAGGCCGGATACCTCGGTCGCGCAGCCGTGGCCGTCGAGGTAGGGCTCGAGCATCGCGGCGGCGTGGTTCTCCGCGACGCCGTCGAGCATCATCTTCACGCTGGTGGCGCGGAACCTTTCCGCCTGGCCCTGGCGACGCCGCTCGACCAGCTCGGCTAGCTGCTCAAGGCCCCGGTGGCGATCCCACCAC
>DASPZH010000301.1:0-3389 GCA_035636335.1 Streptosporangiaceae bacterium | reverse complement strand
AACTCGGCGATGGACGGCTACGCCGTGCGGGCCGCCGACGTCGCCGGGGCGAGCGCGGAGCACCCGGTCACGCTGCCGGTCGACGCCGACGTCGCGGCCGGCGACACGGCCGAGTACGCCGTCGCGCCCGGGCGCTGCGTCAAGATCATGACCGGCGCGCTGCTCCCGCCCGGCGCCGACGCCGTGATCCCGGTCGAGTGGACCGACGACGGCCGGGAGACCGTGGTGATCAGCCGGCCGGCCGGCCGGGGTCACGCGATCCGGCGAGCGGGCGACGACGCCAAGCCGGGCGGCCTGCTGCTGCCGGCCGGAACCCGGCTCGGCCCGGCGCAGATCGGCGTGCTGGCGGCGGCCGGCCGCGGCGTGGTCCGCGTCAGGCGCCGCCCGCGGGTGACCGTCATCTCGACCGGCAACGAGCTCGCCGAGCCGGGATCGCCGCTGGTTCCCGGCCGGATCTGGGACTCCAACAGCTACATGCTGGCCGCTGCCGCCAGGCAGGCGGGCTGCGAGACGACCAGGCAGGCCACGCTGCGCGACGAGCCGGCCGCCGTGCTCGCCGCGATCGAGCACGCGGCCGCTGCCGCCGACCTGATCATGACCAGCGGCGGCGTGAGCATGGGCGGCGAGCACGACGTCGTCAAGGCGGCCCTGACCAAGCTCGGCACGGTCGGGTTCCGCAAGGTCGCGATGCAACCGGGAATGCCGCAGGGGTTCGGGCTGATCGGCGGCGAGCCGGGCACTCCGATCTTCACGCTGCCGGGAAACCCCGTGTCCGCGTTCGTGTCGTTCTGGCTGTTCGTCCGGCCGGCGGCCCGTGCCCGGCAAGGCCTTCAGGCTCAACGAGGCCCGGCCCGCCGGTCCCGGCTCGCCGGGCCGGTCATCTCCCCCGACGGCAAGAGATCGTTCCTGCGCGCGATCCTCGACGCGGATGCCGCCGCCGTCACCCCGCTGACCGGCCAGAACTCGCACCAGATCGCCTCGCTGGCCAGAGCAAACGCGCTCATCGTGATCCCCGAGCCGGTGACCAGTCTGCCCGCAGGCGACCTGGTCGACGTTCTGGAGCTGTCATGAGTGAGCCGCAGGGGCCCGCGCGCCGGAGCGGCGCGGCGCCGCCTGGACCGAGGAACGAGCGACGAGGGAAGGTGTCGCCGTGAAGGGGGATCGGGAGGCGAGCGGGACCGCGGAGGCGAGCGAGAGACAGAGCGCCGCCTGGACCGAGGAGCCGGTCTCGCCGGGGACGGCCGTGGACGAGGCGATCGGCTCGCACGCCGATCCCCCGGCTCCCGGTGACGTGTACTCGGCCGGGGCCGCCGTGGACGAGGCCATCGGCTCGCACGCGGAC
Organism: Streptosporangiaceae bacterium; assembly: GCA_035636335.1. Lineage (GTDB taxonomy): Bacteria > Actinomycetota > Actinomycetes > Streptosporangiales > Streptosporangiaceae > Chersky-822. Next base: position 2,047 of record DASPZH010000301.1, on the reverse strand, counting down.
CCGCCGGCGGCCGGCTTGCCGACGGCCGGCCCCGGAGCTGGACCAGCCCCCGGCCCCGGCCCCAGACCAGCCCTGACGCACATCGACTCCTCCGGCCAGGCCAGGATGGTCGACGTCTCGGCCAAGGACGTCACTGAGCGGACCGCGACGGCGACCGGCCGGGTGCTGCTCTCCCCGGCCGCCGTGGCCGCGCTCCGCGACGGCACCGTCCCCAAGGGCGACGCGCTCGCCGTCGCCAGGATCGCCGCGATCCAGGGCGCGAAGCGCACGCCCGACCTGGTGCCGCTGTGTCACCCGATCGGGCTGCACGGCGTCTCGGTCGACCTGACGGTCGCCGACGACGGGGTCGAGATCGAGGTGACAGCGCGGACCGCCGACCGGACCGGGGTCGAGATGGAGGCGCTGACCGCGGTCACCGTCGGCGCGCTGGCCTTGGTCGACATGATCAAGGCGGTCGACCCGGCGGCTGTGATCACCGGTGTCATGGTGACCGAGAAGACCGGCGGCAAGACGGGGTACTGGAGCCGGCCGTGACCAGGGCGCTGGCGGTCACGGTGTCGAACCGGGCGGCGGCCGGCGTCTACGCCGACAGGTCGGGGCCCGTCCTGGCCGAGCTGCTGCGTTCGGCCGGCTGCGACACCGACGGGCCGGTGGTAGTCCCGGACGGGGCCGCGGTCGAGGCAGCCCTGCGGGACGCGGTCGCGGCCGGTTACGACGTCGTGGTCACGACCGGCGGGACCGGCCTGACGCCGGGCGACCAGACGCCGGAGATGACCCGCCTGGTCATCGACAGGGAGATTCCCGGCATCGCCGAGGCGATCAGGGCCGCGGGGGTGAACGCGGGCGTTCCGGCCGCGATGCTCTCCCGCGGGCTGGCCGGAGTGGCCGGGACGACGCTGGTCGTCAATCTGCCCGGGTCCACAGGCGGCGTCCGGGACGGGATGGCCGTCGTGAGCTCCGTTATCGCTCATGCCCTGGATCAGGCGGCCGGAGGCGACCATCCGAGGCCGCCCGACTGACCTGCGGACCATCGGGGCGTGTCCATGTGCCGTCCCGATAGCGCTGGCGCCGGCGGACGCGCAATGATGGTGGCGTGGCATATGCGACGGGCTGGCCGGCGACGCTGACCGAGCCGAGCCTGCTCAGCGCGCCGGTCGTGCTGCGCCCGCTGGCGGCCAGGGACGCGCGCCCCTGGCGGGAGACGCGGGTGCGCAACGCCGACTGGCTGCGCCCGTGGGAGCCGACCAACCCGGAGACACCGCTGTACCAGACCAGCCTCGGCCCGTACATCGCGATGGTCAGGACGATGCGCAAGGAGGCCCGGCGCGGGGTCACGCTGCCGTGGGTGGTCTTGTACGACGGCCGGTTCGCCGGCCAGCTCACGGTCGGCAACATCGTCTGGGGTTCGGCCAGGACGGCGAGCGTGGGTTACTGGGTCGACCACGAGTTCGCCGGCCGCGGGGTGATCCCGACCGCGCTCGCGCTGGCGTTGGACCACTGCTTCACGGTGGTCGGCCTGCACCGGATCGAGGCGACGATCAGGCCGGAGAACCGGGCCAGCCGACGGGTCGTCGAGAAGCTCGGCTTCCACGAGGAAGGGATCAGGCGGCTCTGCCTGCACGTCGACGGCGCCTGGCGTGACCACATCTGCTACGCGCTGACCTCGGAGGACGTGATCTCCGGCCTGATGCCGCGGTGGCGGAGCACGGTCCGCGCGGCCCGGTCGCGGATCGGCTGAGGGCCGCTGCCGCCGTGCTCATCGACCCCAGCCACCGGGGTCGCAGCCGGCCGGCGCTGGCCTGTGCGCGGTCTGGAGCCGGCTGGTCAACGAGGCGTCACGGCCTCGTCCGGATTTGCTTGGCGCGACGACCTATCTCGCGACACACCGGCCCGCATGCTCGGTTATTCTCGCGGGGACCTTTACGGTGCGTGACGTGGCCAGGTATAGTCCCGCGTTTGGCCGGTGCCGGGTAGCACCGGCTCGCCTGGTTCTCCCGCGACAGCTCGCGGCCGCCGTCGCGTCGGCTGGCGGGCCCGGAGGTGCGGG
>DASPZH010000300.1:0-4549 GCA_035636335.1 Streptosporangiaceae bacterium | reverse complement strand
TGCTCTACGTGGAGCGCGGCGGCAAGACGCTGCTGTCCTGGACCGATGACCCGGCGCTGCTCGGCCCGGCGACCGGGGCACTGGCGGGCGCCGTCCGCGCCGGGGCGCTCGGCAGGCTGACCGTGGAACGCGCCGACGGTGCCGGCGTCTACGACTCGCCGCTCGCCCAGGCGCTCGAGGCGGCCGGCTTCCGCCCGACCCCGCGCGGCCTGCGGCTGCGCGGCTAACGCTGGCCCGGTGCGGCCGGACGGCAGTGCTGGCCCGGCGCGGCCGGACGGCAGTGCTGGCCCGGCGCGCGGACGAGCCTGATCGTTTTGACCTTGTCCCTGGGTGAGGCGGCAGTGTCGGGATCGCCGGGCAGCCCGCCCGGCGGAGGAGGGCATGGATGAGCCTGCTGACGATCGGGGCCTTCGCCAGGGCGTCGCGACTGTCACCGAAGGCGCTGCGCCTGTACGACGAGCTCGGCCTGCTGCGGCCGGCCGAGGTGGACCCGGCATCTGGCTACCGCTTCTACGACCCGGCCCAGCTCGAGCAGGCTCGGCTCGTGGCCTGGTTGCGAAGGCTCGGCATGCCGCTCACGCGCATCCGGATGATCTGCGACGCCGAGCCGGCCACGGCCGCCGAGGAGATCGCCGCCTACTGGGCGCAGGTCACGGCGGAAGCCGCGACACGGCATGAACTCGCCGCCTTCCTCGTCGACTATCTCTCGGGAAGGGCCACCACCATGTCCGACGCACGAACGAGTTTCGGAGTCCGCTTCGCCGCCCAGTCCGACATCGGCCTGGTCCGCAGCCGCCAGGAGGACCGCGCGTACGCGGGCTCGCGCGTGCTCGCCGTCGCCGACGGTCTCGGCGGCCACTCGGGCGGCGACCGGGCGAGCGCGACCGCGATCGATGCGCTCAGGGTGCTGGAGGGTGGCGGCGGATCCGCCGACCCGCTGGCTGCCCTCGGCCAGGCCGTCCAGCGCGCGGGCGCGGAGCTGCGCGCGCTCGCCGAGTCCGATCCGGCGCTGGACGGGCTGGGGACGACGCTGACGGCGTTCTTGTGGTCGGGAACCCAGCTTGCGCTCGTCCATATCGGCGACTCCCGCGCGTACCTGCTGCGCGACGGCAGTCTGTTCCGGCTCACCGAGGACCATACCTACGTGCAGTCGCTGGTCAGCGAGGGTCAGATCAGCGCCGAGGAGGCGGCCACGCATCCGCGGCGGCGGTTGCTCGTGCGCGCGCTTGACGGCACCACCGACCCGCAGCCGGACCTGTCCTTGCACGCGGTCAAGCCGGGCGACCGGTATCTGCTCTGCACCGACGGCCTGCATGCCGTCGTGGGCGACGCGGAGATCCGGGCGGCGGTCGGCGTTGCCGCCGACCCCGAGCGCGTGACCGGCGACCTGATCACGATGGCCAACTCGGCGGGCGGGCCGGACAACATCGCCTGCGCCGTCGCCGACATCGTCAGAGTGTGACAGCCCGCGGGGCCGGTCCTGGCCGCCGGCCTCGCGGGCCTAGCCACCCGGCGGGCGCCACAGGTCGGTGACCGACATCCCCAGCTCGGCGAGCATCCGCCTGAGCAGCGGCAGCGAGAGCCCGATGACGTTGCTCGGGTCGCCGTCGATGCCGTCGATGAACGGCGCTCCGCGTCCCTCGATGCTGAACGCCCCGGCCAGCGCGAGCGGCTCGCCGCTCGCCACGTAGGCGGCCAGCTCGCCCTCGTCCGGCCTGCCGAACCGCACGGTCGTGCCGGCGACCTCGCCGGCGCGACGGCCGCTCGGGCCGTGGATCAGGCAATGCCCGGTGAACAGCGTCGCCTCGCGGCCCGAGAGCCGTCGCCACATGCCGACCGCCTGCTCGGCCGACTCGGGCTTACCGAACGCCGCCCCGTCCAGGTCGAGCAGCGAGTCGCAGCCCAGGACCAGTGCGTCCGGGCGCCGTCCGGCCACCGCCGCCGCCTTGCGCTCGGCGAGCGCCTGTACCAGCGCCTCCGTCGCCAAAGGCCCGTCGGCGCTCTCGTCGACCTCGCTGACGACGACCTCGGGGTCGATGCCGGCGTCGCGCAGCACCCGCAGCCTGCCCGCCGACCCCGATGCCAGCACGAAGGCGTCCGGTACCTCGCGAGCCGGCACGATCACTCCCTGGCTGTCGGCGGACTGACCTGAGCTGACCTACGGCTCAGTATCCCGCATCGCGCTGGCGAGTTCCGCCGCCCCAGAGTCCGCCGCCCCAGAGTCCGCCGCCTCAGAGTCCGCCGCCTCAGAGTCCGCCGCCTCAGGCCGGCGCAAGCCGAACGTGCGGCTCGCGCGGGAGCTCCACGCCGATCGGGTCGCCCGGCCGGACCGGGCCGCTCGCGAGCACGATGCCCATGACGCCGGCCTTGCGCACGAGCCCGCCGCCCTCGTCCCGGTCGAGCACGGCCCGCATCAGCCCAGGCCGGAAGCCGTCGAGCTGCACGCACGGGTTGCGCAGGCCGGTGACCTCGACCACGGCCCGCGCTCCGATCGCCAGCCGGGCGCCGGGCGGCAAGCCAAGCAGGTCAAGGTTGCTGGTGGTGATGTTCTCGCCCATGTCGCCGGGCGCCACCCGGTATCCGAGCCGGTTCAGCTCGTCATGCAGCTCGGCGTGAATCAGGTGCACCTGGCGCAGATTCGGCGCGGACCGGTCCCTGGCGACCCGCGATCTGTGCTGCACCGTCCGCCCGGCGTGCGCGTCGCCGTCGACACCCAGCCCGGCGACGAGCAGGATCGACGGCCGGACCGGCTTGCTGAAGGCATGCGCCGGGTCACGGCTGACGGCGGTCACGACGGGCGCGGACACCGGCGCGCGGCGATTCGTTATGGCTATGGGAAGTTCCCGCCGATCATGCCGCCGATCCCGCCGCCGCCGATCCCGCGACTGTTCCGCTCCCTGCGCTCGTCGTGGATCGCGTCGATGGCGAGCACGATCGCGAGCAGGAACACGTCGTTCGCCCCGTCGGCGGTGTCGACGACGAACTTCTCCCTGAACGCGAGCTGCCTGGAGATCGTCGCCACGACCCGGCCGGCCTGGCTGATCGTGTAGTCCCAGCCCGTGAAGCTGCCCTTCGCGGTGAACTGCCCGAAGTTCGAGTCGATCTCGTATCGCTCGCCGAGGAACCCCGTGTGGCGGACCTCGGCGACGCGCTGGCCGCCGAGGTCTATGTCATGCCTCGTGGTCATCAGGTGCTTGCTGATCTCGGCAAGTTCCTGGCCGCTCTGGTCGCGGAATGACAGCCGCTGGGTGAGGCCGAGGTTGCCGCGGACGTCGAATATCGGGTTCCCGGCGTCGTCGGTGATGACGAAATGCTCGGTAAAAGCCCACTTACTGGACATGACATATCGCATACTGGTCAATCCTGCTGCAGCGTCATCCCGGCGACAAGGTGCGCGGCCCGATCACCACAGTCCGGGAATCAGGCGCGCCGTCCGGGCCGTGTAGGCCAGGTACTCGGCGCCGAGCGCGCGCGACAGCGTCGCCTCTTCTACCGTGATCCGCATCCCGAGCGCCAGCGCGGGCACCACGAGGGCCGTCAGCAGCGACAGCCAGTTCGCCAGCGTGATCCCGACGCCCGCGAGCGCGAGCAGGGCGCCCGCGTACCCGGGATGGCGCAGCAGCCGGTACGGGCCGTGCTGGACGACCCGGTGGCCGGCGGCGATCCCGGCCACGAAGGTGAAGAACCGGTCGAGGGTGAGGATCGCCCAGACCCGCAGCGTGATCCCGGCCACGGCCACGACCTCGCCCGCCATCGTCGTGACGCGCCCGCCGCCGATCGCGAACACCGGCAGCTTGACCAGCCACAGCGCCCCCACCACCGCGACCCCGATGGCCATGACGACCAGGAAGAACGTCCACTCGCGCAGCCTGCCGCCGGGCACGGCCGACCACGTGCGCAGGCGCGCCCGCCAGCCGGGCCGCACCGCCAGCCGCAGCCGCAGCGCCAGCTCGACGGCGCCCCACGCGAGCAACGTGATCGTCGCGGCGCCGTGCGGTGACCCCGCCGGCAGCCACCTCGCCATGGGCCACCCCCCGTGTCGGGCCGTGAGATTTCTGCAACTTGCGTCTGCTGCCTGCATAATGCTTCGTATGCGACTGTCAGCCCGAGCCGATTATGCCCTGCGCGCCGCGATCGAGCTTGCGGCTACTGACGAAGGTCATGTCACGGCCGAGCAGCTCGCCAGGGCGCAGCAGATACCGGCGAAGTTCCTCGAGGCGATCCTGACCCAGCTACGTCGGGCCGGCCTGATTCGCAGTCAGCGCGGCCCGGACGGCGGGTTCTGGCTGGCCCGCCCGGCCGAGGAGATCTCGCTCGCCGACATCATCCGGGCGATCGACGGGCCGCTGCTCGGCGTCCGCGGCGAACGCCCGGAGAATCTCGGCTATATCGGAGCCGCCGAACCGCTGCAGACGGTGTGGATCGCGTTGCGCGCCAACGAGCGAGCCATCCTGGAGGAAGTGACGCTGGCGCACCTCGTCACCGGCGCCCTGCCGGAGAGCGTGCGCGCGCTCGCCGATCTCCCTGGCTCCTGGGACGCGCGGATCGG
>DASPZH010000299.1:0-6515 GCA_035636335.1 Streptosporangiaceae bacterium | reverse complement strand
TCGACGGGGTGATCCACCTCGACCTCCCCGACAGCGAGGTCCGCAGGCGCGTGCTGGCCAGGCGGCTCTGCTCGGGCTGCGGCATGGACTACAACCTGATCGCCAGCAGCCCGCGCGAGGCCGGGCGGTGTGACGTGTGCGGCTCGGCCCTGGTGACGCGGGAGGACGACACCGAGGAGGCACTGGCGGTCCGGCTCCGCGAGTACCACGAGAAAACCAACCCCGTGCTGGCCATCTTCGGCCGCAAGGAGTACGTGCTCACCGTCGATGCCACGCCGGGCCCCCGGGACATTCAGCATGAGATCAGGACCAAGCTCAACCTGCCGTCCTTCCGCCCGCCGGTCCGTTGACGGCACTGGCCCGCCGCCGGATGGATCCGGGGATTCATCGGGGGTAACCGGATGAATCGGCGCACGCCCGTGGCCTAGATTTCGAGACGGTGGCGTATCGTTTTGGCCGCGATCCTGATCGCTCTGGCGGGCGCCGCCGGGCTGGTAGCCACCGGGCTGACCAGCCGACGGGCGTGACCAGGGGGCGCGACTGGCCCGATGGCTTTAGCCTGAGCACGTGCGGGAAATCTCGGTCTTCAGCGGAACCGGCCACCCGGAGCTCGCGCGGGAGATCTGCGGTCATCTCGGCGTTCCGCTGCAGCCCTCGACGGTCCGCCGGTTCGCCAACGACTGTCTGGAGGTCCAGCTCCAGTCCAACTGCCGCGAACGCGACGTGTTCCTGATCCAGCCGCTGGCCGCGCCGGTGCAGGAGCACCTGGTCGAACTGCTGCTGATGCTCGACGCGGCGCGCGGCGCCTCGGCGGCGCGGGTGACCGCGGTCATCCCGCACTACGCCTACGCGCGGTCGGACAAGAAGAACATGCCCAGGGTCTCGATCGGCGGACGGCTCGTCGCCGACCTGCTGGTCACGGCCGGCGCGAGCCGGGTGCTCACGATGACGCTGCACTCGCCGCAGGTGCACGGGTTCTTCTCCGTTCCCGTCGATCACCTGCATGCCCTGCGCGAGATCGCGGATCACTTCTCCGGCCAGAACCTCGCCGGCGCCGTCGTCGTCTCGCCCGACCTGGGCAACGCGAAGGCGGCGGCAGCCCTGGCCAGGATGCTCGGCCTGCCGGTCGCGGCCGGGGCCAAGGAGCGGCTGAGCGATGACAAGGTCACGATCACCTCGATCATCGGCGATGTCTCCGGCCGCAACGTGATCGTCCTGGACGACGAGATCGCCAGGGGCACGACGATCATCGAGATCCTGGGCCGGCTGCGCGAGCAAGGCGCGCGGTCAGTCCGCATTGCCTGCACGCACGGCCTGTTCTGCGACGGCGCGCTCAAGCGGATCGTCGCCTGGCCGGAGGTGCAGGAGGTGGTCTGCACCAACTCGGTGGCGATCCCCGAGCCCGAGGGGCATGAGAAGCTGCACGTGATCTCGGTCGCTCCGGCGCTGGCCGAGGCAATCAGGCGGATCCACGAAGGCGAGTCGGTCAGCGCCCTATTCCACGATCAGTAGCCACGATCAGTCGCCGCGCTCGGTGGCCCAGCCGGCGACTTGCACGCGCGAGCTGACACCGAGCTTGCCCATGATGTTGGCGACGTGCCGGGCGACCGTTGCCGACGCGATCCCCAGCTCGTCGCCGATCGCCTTGTTGCTCAGCCCGCGGGTGATCGCGGCGGCGATCTCGAGTTCCCTGGCCGTCAGCTCCGCCGCCGTCGAAGCCTGGGCATCGGGCGCGCCGAGGGCGAGCGCCACCGCGGCATCGCTGCTCAGCGCCGATCCCGCCGCCCACAGCTCGTCGACGACGCCCTGGTCAAGCCCGGCGACCGCGTTCAGCAGCCGCCCGGTCCTGGTGGCCGGCGCCTCGGGCAGGCTCGCTGCCTGCCGCAGCGCGGCCGCCGCGGCCGCGAGCTGCACGGCCAGTCCCGGGCTCTCCTGCGCGATCGCCAGCGCGGCGAAACACTCCAGGCCCCTGATCACGCCGATCCTGCTGCCGGCCGACTGGCTGAGCTCGATGCTCTCGCCGAGGTGCTGCCTGGCGAGGGCGAGCTCGCCCTGCCCGGTCTCGATCCGGCCGAGCCCGGCGAGGCACCGTGCCTTTTCGGGCCGCGCGCCGACCTCGGTCAGGATGGTGAGCGCCTCGTGGTAGTGCTGCCGTGCCTGCGCCGGGTGGCCGGTCAGCCTGGCCAGGTTGCCGAGGCCGAGCAGCGTCCGCGCGACCGCCCACTGCTGGTCGATGTCCCTGGCGATCGCGAGGGCGGCTTCCCCGAGCGTCCTGGCCTCGTCCAGGTCGCCCCGGTAGGCGGCCGCCGTGGCGCGGGTTCCCGATGCGTAGCTGGCGTTGAAGCCGTCCCCGGAGGCGCGGGCGACGGCCAGCGCCTCGGCCGCCCTGGCGTCGGCCTCGTCCACCTGTCCGGCGTGCAGGGCGACCTCGGCGAGCAGGTTCAGTGCCGAGGCGGCCCAGAACTCCAGTCCGTCGGCCCGGCACAGCTCGAGCCCGGCCTTCGCCCCCTGGCCGGCCGCGGCCGGATCGGTGGCCAGGGCAAGCTGCGCCCGGCCAACGAGCACGGGGCCGAGCACCGTGTCGGGCACGGCCGGCGCTTCGAGGTCGAGGAACGCGTCTATCCAGGCCGCGCCCTCGGCGAAGGAGCCCTGGACGATCCAGACCGGCCGCATGGCCGCGCAGATCCGGAGCCCGGACGTCGCGTCACCGGCCGCCTGGCACCAGCTCAGGATCTGGCGGAGGTTGGCGTTCTCCTCCTCGAACCGGCGGAAGGTCTCCACCCGCGCGGCCCAGGTCGCCGGGGCGATCGCCATCCCGATCCGCGCGAGACGCTCGACCTCGCTCACGGCGTAGTCGCGGAAGCTGGCGCGTAGCTGCTCGGTCTCGCCGGCCCCGGCGAGCCGCTCGGCGGCGTAGTCGCGGATCGTGTCCAGCATCCGGTACCTGATCCGGCCGCCGGCGCCCGGCTCGGCGATGACCAGCGACTTGTCCGCCAGCCCGGTGAGCAGGTCAAGAACGTCGCCCGCGACCAGCTCGCCTCCCTCAGCCGGACCCGGGCAGACCTGCTCGGCCATCTCCAGCGGCCAGCCGGCGAAGACCGACAGCCGCCGCAGCAGGATCTTCTCTCGCGGCGAGAGCAGGTCATGGCTCCAGTCGATCGCCGCGCGCAGCGTCCTGTGCCGCGGCGACACCATCCGCACGGCCGAGCTGAGCAGCCTGAACCGGTCGGCGAGGCGGGCCGCGATCTGCTCAGGCGACAGCACCCTGACCCACGCCGCGGCCAGTTCGATCGCCAGCGGCAGGCCATCGACGGCGCGGCAGATCGCGGCCACCGGCGCGAGGTTGGCGGGACCGAGCGCGAAGCCCGGCTTCGCCGCGGCCGCCCGGTCAGCGAACAGCCTGAGCGCGTCGCAGTCCGTCAGCTCGGCGGCCGGCCCGCCGTCCGGGCCAGGCAGTGACATCGGCGGAGCCTGCCAGACGGTCTCCGCGGCCACCCGGAGCGGTTCGCGGCTGGTGGCGATGACGCGCAGGCCGGCAGAGCTCGAGAGCAGCCGCTGGCAGACCACCGCGCACGCGTCGATCAGGTGCTCGCAGTTGTCGAGCACGAGCAGCATCCGGCGCGGCCTGAGCGCGTCGGCGAGGGTGGCGAGCAGCGGGCGGCCGGGTTCCTCCATGATGCCGATCACCTCGGCCACCCGAGACGCCACCAGGCCGGGCTGTCGCAGGTCGGCCAGCTCGACGAACCACGCGCCGTCGGGAAAGCCGCCGGCGAGCTCGGCCGCCAGCCGGACCGCGAGCCTGGTCTTCCCGATCCCGCCGGCCCCGCAAATTGTCAGCGCACGGGCGCGGTGCGCGATCTGGCGCAGTTCGCGCAGTTCCTGCTCGCGCCCGACAAAGGCGTTGAGCTCCTCGCCGGCATGGCCGTGAAAACTGAAATCCATATTGCCGCCAAGGCTATTTCCGGCGAGCGGCATTTCGCGCTCTTGCCTCCGGGACCAGTAGCCAAGGTAACCCGCGAAGCCGGCCGCTGTAACCAGGCCCGGGTCAGATGAGCGTCTGGCCGCTGACCCGCTGCTCGAGCCCGAGCAGGAACCGCTTGCGCTCCATCCCGCCGCCGTAGCCAGTGAGGCTGCCGTCCGCGCCGATCACGCGGTGGCACGGCACCACGATCGCGACCGGGTTCCTGCCGTTGGCCAGGCCGACCGCGCGGGTCGCCGACGGCTGGCCGATCCGCCTGGCGAGCTCGGAGTAGGAGATGGTCTCGCCGTACCCGATGGCCCGCAGCCCGGCCCACACGGCCCGCTGGAACTCAGTTCCCCCGAGCGTCAGCGGCAGGTCAAAGCTGGTCAGCTCGCCGCTGAAGTAGGCGCCCAACTGCCCGGCCGCCGCGTCGAGCACCGGCTCGGACTCGCTGGGAACGGCGGCGCCGAGCGCCGCGGCGTCCGGCTCGTACCGCGTCACCTCCATGTGAACGCCGGCCAGCCGGCCGTCCTGGGCGATCAGGGTCAGCGGTCCGATCGGGCTGTCTATCACGGCGTGCGTCCGGTGCCTGGAAGCTGCGCGCGCTGTCATGGCTAGTCCCTTCTCGTGGTAACTGTCCGCCCGCGGCGGTCTCAGGCCGCCGGGAGCTGGTTGATCGCGTGGTCCGAGGTCGCCCACAGGTACTGCACCGCGTACCCGCGCCAGGGCCGCCAGCGCTCGGCCCGCCTGGTCAGGGCGGCGGGGGAGGGCGGCAGGCCCAGCGCCGCCGCCGCCCGGCGGACGCCGAGGTCCGCGGCCGCGAAGGCGTCGGGATCGCCCAGGCCGCGCAGCGCGACCATCTCGACCGTCCACGGGCCGATGCCGGGCACGGCGGCGAGCGTGCTCCTGGCCCGGCTCCAGTCGGCGCCCGCGCCGAGGTCGACCTGGCCCGAGGCGATGGCCTGCGCCAGCGTGCGGACGGTCCGCCGGCGGGCCGCCGGCATGGCGAACGCGGCGGCGTCTGCCTGCGCGAGCATGCCCATGTCGGGGAACAGCCTGGTCAGACCGCCGGCAGGGTCGTCGACAGGCTCGCCGTACCGCTGCGCGAGCCGCGCCCCCTGCGTGCTGGCGGCGGCAGTGGAGACCTGCTGCCCGAGCACGGCGCGCACCGCGAACTCGGCCGCGTCGACCGTGCGGGGCACCCGGCGCCCCGGCGCCTTGTCGATCAGAGCCGCCAGCGCCTGGTCCTCGCGAAGCTGGTCGCAGACCGCCACCGGGTCGGCGTCCAGGTCAAGCAGGCGCCGGCACCGGCTGATCGCCATCGCCAGATCGCGCAGGTCGGCCAGCGCGAGCTGGCAGCCGATGTACTCGGGCCCTGGCCGCAGCGCCACCACGCCCGGGCCGTGCGGCAGCCGCAGGGTGCGGCGGTACGCGCCGTCACGCCACTCCTCGACCCCGCCGATCGCCGTCGCGACCAGGTGGCCGAACAGGTTGTCCGGGTACATCGGCGACCGGAACGGCAGCCGGAGCGAGATCACGCCGAGCGAGCTGCGCGGCGCCGCCGGGTCGCCTCCGGCCGGGCGGCCGGCCGCCGCGCGCCCGCGCAGCTCGGTGGGCGACATCGCGAACACCTGGCGAACGGTGTCGTTGAAGGTCCTGATGGTGGGAAAGCCGGCCGCGAACGCGACGTCGCCCATCGGCAGCGCGGTGGTCTCTATCAGCAGCCGCGCCGTCTGCGCCCGCTGGGCCCGGGCCAGGGCCAGCGGGCCGGCACCGAGTTCGGCCAGGAGCTGCCGCTCGACCTGCCGGACGCTGTAGCCGAGCTGGGCCGCCAGGCCGGCCACGCCAGCGCGGTCGACGACGCCATCCGCGACGAACCGCATGGCCCGCGCCGTCAGGTCGGCTCGCTCGTTCCACTCGGGCGACCCCGGGCTCGCGTCGGGCCTGCACCGCTTGCAGGCGCGGAAGCCGGCCTGCTGGGCGGCGGCCGCGCTCGGGAAGAAGCGCATGTTCTGCGGCTTCGGCGGGACCGCCGGGCAGCTCGGCCTGCAGTAGATGCCGGTGGTCAGCACGGCGGTGTAGAACCACCCGTCGAACCTGGCGTCCTTGGACTGGACCGCCCTGACGCAGCGCTCGGTGTCGGTGTGCATAGAGCCAGCATCGGCATCGCGGGCGCCGGAGTCTAGCGAAAATGCGACATGACCGTGCCACCGCGAGAACCAGGCCGGCGCCGGGCCGGGCGGCACGCCCAGTCGACATACTTGCGCGATGCGCAATCTGTTAGCTACAACAAATTTGCGCTTCACGAAAGTTTGCGTAGGATGGCGGGCATGCCAGTTGCCGAGAGCGACCGCTGCGAGCGGGACGGGCTGCGCGAGCGCAAGAAGCTCGCCACCCGCCGGGCGCTCGGCGTCGCCGCGATGCGCCTGGCCGTGCAGCGCGGCCTGGACAACGTGCTCGTCGACGACATCGCCGCCGAGGCGGGCGTCTCGGCGCGCACCTTCAACAACTACTTCGCCAGCAAGTACGAGGCGATCTGCGCGCTGGCCATGGA
>DASPZH010000298.1:0-5315 GCA_035636335.1 Streptosporangiaceae bacterium | reverse complement strand
TAGCCCGCCGGGTCGCCGTAGCCCGCCGGATCTCCGTGGCCGAGCGGATCGTCGTAGCCGCCGGTGCCGCCGTAGCGCTCCGGTCCGCCGTACCCGGCCGGCGGTCCGTACCCGCCCGGCCTGCCGTACCCGTCCGGGGCGTCGAACTCATCCGCCGGACCGTAACCGCCCGCGCCGCGGTAACTCTTCCCAAGGCCGTTCTGGCCGGGCCGCTGGTCGTATTCGTCCTCGTCGCGGTAGTCACCACGATCCGGCCGACGCCGGCCGCGCCGCGGCCAGTGCCCGCCATCTCTGGTCATCCGCCACCGCCCAGGGTCGTGCCGACAACTTCACCGGGAGCGCTGCCCGTCTGCCGCTCAGCATCGAGGGCGCCCTGAAGCAGCGTTGCCGCGGCCGCCTGGTCGATCACGCTCCGGCGCTCCCTGGAGTCGCGACCGCCCTGGCGCAGCGCGGCGTGCGCGATAACGGTCGTGAAACGCTCGTCCACGAGCCTGACTGGCACGGGCGCGACGACGCCCGCGAGCGCCATGGCAAAGTCTCGTGCCTGGTGAGCGGCGTGTCCAGGCGTTCCGGAAAGACTGGTGGGAAGCCCCACGACGATCTCCATAACCTGCCGCTCGGCTGCCAGGCGCGCGATCTCGGCAAGATCGCCCCGACGACGGCGCACCGTGGTCAGGGGGCTGGCCAGCAGCCCGCCGGGGTCGCAGCTTGCGATCCCGATCCGAGCCGATCCGACATCGACGGCGAGCCGGACGCCTGATCTCAAGACACCGGTCTTCTGGTGCCCGATCTCAGAACTGACACAACTCCGCTTCGACACGATCTCACGTTACGCTACTCGATGGACCGATGCCGCCAATAACACCCCTAACCGCACTAAACGCCTCTGTCAGTGCCTGAGCGGCCTGCGCCCCTAGTGCCGCGCCTCCCCCCTGCGCGATATCGTCCCTGCCGCCGCCTCGCCCGCCGAGAACCGCCGTCGCCGTGCCGATCAGCGCGCCAGCGGTGAGGCCACGGGCTCGGGCCGCGTCGTTCAGCGCGACGACGACCGCCGGGCGGTCCGCCGGAACGCCCGCGGTCACGACCACCCCGGCCCGCTCGGCCGGAATCTGCCCGCGGATGTCGAGCGCGAGCTTGCGGATCCCGTCGGCGGGGGTGCCGTCGGGCACCTGATGGGCCACGAACAGGACGCCGTTCACCTCGCCGGCCCGCGCGACCAGGTCGGCGGCGATGCTCGCGAGTTGCGCGGACTGCGTCCGCGCGATGTCCCGCTCCGCGTCGCGGAGCCTGGCCACGATCCCGGCGATCCGGTCAGGCAAGCCCGCCCGCGGCGTCTTGAGCTGCTCGCTGAGCTGGCTGACCAGCAGGCTCTCGCTGGCGAGGAACCGGAACGCGTCGATGCCGACCAGCGCTTCGACGCGCCTGACGCCGGAGCCGATCGAGGACTCGCCGAGAATCTTCACCAGCCCGAGCTGGCCCGACCTGGCCACGTGCGTACCACCGCACAGCTCGCGCGAGTAGTCGCCCACCTCGACGACCCGCACCTGCTCGCCGTACTTCTCGCCGAACAGCGCGAGCGCGCCCATCGCGCGCGCCTGTTCGATCGAGGTGTGGAAGGCGCGGACATCCAGGTCGTTGATCAGCACCTCGTTGACCTCGTCCTCGGCGTCGGCGAGAACGGCGGGGGGCACCGCCCCGAGGGCGGTGAAGTCGAACCTGAACCGACCGGGCGAGTTCTCCGAGCCCGCCTGGGCCGCCGACTCGCCGAGCGCGCCGCGGAAGGCCCGGTGCACCAGATGCGTGGCCGTGTGCGAACGGGAGATCGCGCGCCGCCGCTCGATGTCGATCTGGATGTGCACCATGTCGCCGACCGTGATCTCGCCTGCCGTGACCCGGCACCGGTGCACGATCAGCCCGGGCACCGGAGCCTGCACGTCGAGCACCTCGACCGTGGCGCCGTCGGCGGCCCCGCTGCCGGCGGACCGCATGACGCCCGCGTCGGCGAGCTGGCCGCCGCCCTCGGCGTAGCACGGCGTCCGGTCGAGCACCACGTCAACCTCGGTGCCCGCGCCGGCGGCCGGCACGGACACCCCGCCGGCCAGCAGGCCGATGACCGTGCCGTCGGAGGCGACCTCGTCGTAGCCGGTGAACACCACCCTGCCCGACCGCTCGAGGAACCGGGCGAAGACCGAGATGTCGGCGTTCCCGGTCTTCTTGGCCGCGGCGTCCTGCTTGGCCCGCTGCCGCTGCTCGGTCATCAGCCGCCGGAACTCCTCCTCGTCCACGGTCAGCCCCTGCTCGGCGGCCATCTCCAGGGTCAGGTCGATCGGGAAGCCGTAGGTGTCATGAAGCTGGAACGCCTGCGCGCCGCCGAGCGACCGCTCGCCGCCGCGCGTGGCCTCCTCGACGGCCGCGTCGAAGATCGCGGTGCCGGTCCGCAGCGTGCTGAGGAACGCGCTCTCCTCGGCGTCCAGCACCGTGTGGATGTTGGGCGCGTCCCTGACCAGGTCCGGGTACTGGTCGCCGAGCGCACCGATCGCGACCGAGGCGAGCTCGTGCAGATACCGTTCACCTGAGCCGCCGCGCCCGCCGTCACCGCCGCGCTGTGACCCGGCCAACAGCCGCAGGTCGCGCACGCTGCGCCGAGCGATCCTGCGCAGCACGTAGCCGCGGCCCTCGTTGGACGGGATGACGCCGTCGGCGACGAGCATCACCGCGGCCCTGACGTGGTCGGCTACCACGCGCAGCGCCACGTCGCTGGCGTGGTCACGGCCGTACTTCTGCTCGGTCAGCTCCGCGGCGCGCTCGAGCACCTTCCACATCGTGTCGACTTCGTAGATGTTGTCGACGCCTTGCAGCAGCGCGGCCATCCGCTCCAGGCCCATGCCGGTGTCGATGTTGCGCGAGGGCAGCTCGCCCTGGGTGTCGAAGTCGATCTTGCTTCGGACGGCGCTGAGCTGGTACTGCATGAACACGAGGTTCCAGACCTCAAGGTAGCGGTCCTCGTCGGCCTCGGGGCCGCCCTCACGGCCGTACTCGGGACCGCGGTCGTAGTAGATCTCCGAGCACGGGCCGCCGGGCCCCGGCACGCCCATGTGCCAGTAGTTGTCGGCCAGACCGCGACGCTGGATCCGGGCGGCGGGCACCCCGACCGCGTCGTGCCAGATCCGATACGCCTCGTCGTCGCCGCTGTAGACCGTCGCCCAGAGCCTGCTCTCGGGGAAGCCGAAACCGCCGTCAGACTCCGGGCGGGTGAGCAACTCCCACGCCAGCGGGATCGCCTGCTCCTTGAAGTAGTCGCCGAACGAGAAGTTGCCGAGCATCTGGAAGAACGTGGCGTGCCTGGTGGTCTTGCCGACCTCGTCGATGTCCGGGGTTCGCATGCACTTCTGGGCGCTGACCGCCCGCGGGTAGGGCGGCACGAACTGGCCGAGGAAGTACGGCTTGAACGGGACCATCCCGGCGTTGACCAGCAGCAAGGTGGGATCCTCCGCGACCAGGCTGGCGGAGGGAACGACGGTGTGCCCGCGCTGGGCGAAGTAGTCAAGGAAACGGCGGGCGATCTCTGCCGACTCCATCAACGGCCATCCTTAGGGTTGTCGCTGCTGTCTCGTGCCCGCACCCCGGCGGACTCTGACCTATGAGGGTATTGCCTCAGGCGACGGAATGCCGATTCATGTGTCGCCGTGCCGGTCCATGTACTCCGCCATTCCGGCCCGGACATCGCGGACGAATTCCGCAGTTCCGCCGCCGGCGCGACGCCGCGGTGCGGGCCCGTCCCGTCCGCTGCCGACGGCGCGGCGCGTGAGCGGGGTGAGCACTTCACGCGCGGGGAGCAGTGCCCTCGCCGCCCTCGTCACCCGCCGGTAGCCGGCGATGCCGAGTGCCGCCCCGATCGCCAGCCAGACCGCGCGGCGGATCATAGCCGCGCCCGATCCCGGGCCGCCGTGACCCGTTCGGTCCGTTCCCGCCACCTCTCTCGCTGGGCGCGATCGGGCAGTGCAGGTAGTGTTGCCGACCCACCCACCCTCGCCGGCGAGCCGTTCACCCCACGCCTGGCGAGCCGGCCGGAGCGGCGGAGCGCCAAGGCGTGCCTGACGCCGTGCCCGGCCGCGGCCAGCCGCAGGACGGGAGCGCCGAGACCGACCGCGATCAGCCTGGCCGCGCCCGCGACGGCAGAGACCTGCTCATGCAGGTCGACCATGCTCGCGGCCACCTGGTCCACACCGTCGGCAAGAGCGCCGGTCCTGGCTAGCTGCGCCTCGGCCCGCTCGACCGCGGCGCGCGTGCCGGCGAGCAGGTCATCGGCACCGGCTTGGTAGCTGGTTACCAACGCGGTGACCGCCGCGGCCAGCCTGGCCATCCTGACGAGCACGAACACCGCCGCGCTCACCCCGACCGCGAAGAACCCGGCCGCGATCAGCGCTGCTAGCTGCCCGGCGTTCATCGGCCCGCTCCCTCCTGGCCCGGGTGAGCTGTCACCTGGCCGACCCTACCGCTTGCCGCCGCTGCCGCCCGCCGGGCGGCGTGTTTCAGCCGTCGCCGCCGCCGGTCCCTGACTCGTGCCGGCCGCCGTCCGAGCCGTCGAGCACCGCCCTGATCCGCTCGGCCCGGTCCGCGTACCTGGCCTCCGCCCCGTGCCTGGTCGGTTCGTAGTACCGGCGTCCCGCCGCGGCGTCCGGCAGGTAGGCCTGCCGGACGATCCCCTCGCCGAAGTCGTGCGGGTACAGGTATCCCTGGCCGTGCCCGAGCCTGGCCGCCCCCCGGTAGCTGGCATCGCGCAGGTGCGCCGGCACCGGGCCCGAACGGCCGGAGCGGACGTCGTCGGCGGCGGCCCCGATCGCCTTGATCACCGCGTTGGACTTCGGCGCCAGGGACAGGTGGATCACCGCCTGGGCCAGGTTGATCCTGACCTCGGGCAGGCCGACGAACTCGACCGCCTGGGCCGCGGCGACGGCCACCGGCAGTGCCGAGGGGTCGGCCATGCCGACGTCCTCGCTCGCGTGCACGATCAGTCGCCGCGCGATGAACCTCGGATCCTCGCCGGCCTCGATCATCAGGGCCAGGTAGTGCAGCGCGGCGTCTACGTCGCTGCCCCTGATGCTCTTGATGAACGCGCTGATCACGTCGTAGTGCTGGTCGCCGGCCCGGTCGTAGCGGACGGCGACCCGGTCGACGGCGCGCGCGAGCACCGCCGTGTCGATCACGCCGCCGGGCTCGAGCCCGAGCGCTGCGGCCTCCAGGTAGGTCAGCGCCCGCCTGGCGTCGCCGCCGGCCAGCCGCAGCAGTTCCTCCACGGCGTCGTCGGCCAGGCT
>DASPZH010000297.1:0-2428 GCA_035636335.1 Streptosporangiaceae bacterium | reverse complement strand
CCCGGTGCCGACGCCGAACGCGCCGCGGCCGGCATGGGAGCCGCCATCGGCGACCGCCAGGGCGAGCAGCCCCCAGCCCGCCGCGTGCAGCCCGATCACGACGGCAGTCATCCCGCCCATCCGCTTCCACTCGGCGGGGGTCAGCGCGGCCTTGATCGTGGCCAGGCGGGCGCTCAGACTCCCGCTCCGGTCTGCCATGGCGACACCCTAGGTTAGCTGCAAATAACTTGCAACAACGTGGTGCAGGCAGGCGCGAATTGCTGGCACGGTGGGGTGCGGCCTACGATCGGCAGGGCGAGCGCTCTGAAGGAGGCAGCCCGACGTGCTGAGTTATCCCCCCACCGCGATGGGCCCCGATGGCGACGATTACCACGGCGAGCTCGTTGCCGATCCTTATCGATGGCTTGAGGACACGGGCTCGCCGCAGACATCGGCGTGGATCGCGGCCCAGAACGAGCTGACCCAGGCGGTGCTAGCCGGGCGGCCCGATTCGGCGGCGCTCACCGGCCTGCTCACCAGGCTGGCCGACTATCCCAGGCACGGCGTGCCGTTCGAGCGCGGCGGCCGCTGGTTCCAGTTCCGCAACTCCGGGCTGCAGGACCAGCCGGTCCTGTACGCGATGGACGCGCCGGACGCCGAGGGGCGGGTACTGCTCGACCCGAACACGCTGTCGGAGGACGGCACGGTCGCGGTCAGCGGAATCAGGGTGACCAGCGACGGGTCACTGCTCGCGTACGCGACGAGCGCGAGCGGGTCGGACTGGCAGACCTGGCGGGTGCGCGACACGCGCACCGGCGGCGACCTCGGCGATGTCGTCGAATGGGCCAAGTCGGATAGTGCGGCCTGGCTGGAGGACAGGTCGGGCTTCTACTACATGGCGCCCGAGCCGCCCGCGCCCGGTACCGAGTACCTGGCGGCGAGCGGGCTGCGGCGGATCCTGCTGCACCGGATCGGCACGGCGCAGGCCGACGACGAGGTCGTCTTCGGAAGCCCTGACCACCCCGACTGGTATCCCACCGCCGAGGTCAGCGACGACGGCAGGTTCCTGATCATCTCGGTGTTCTCCGGCACCGCGCCGCAGGCGCAGGTGCACGTGCTCGACCTGTCCGCGCCGGGTTCATCGCTGCGCCCGCTGGTCGGCGACTTCGACTCGATCGCCGACGTGGTGACCACCCAGGGCACGACGTTCTACCTGGTCACCGACTATCAGGCAGAGCGTAAGCGGCTCGTGGCGGTCGACCTAGAGCGGCCGGGCCGCGAGCACTGGACCGAGATCGTCGGCGAGTCCGGGGACACCCTGCTGAGCGCGCATCACTTCGGCGGCCGCTTCGTCTGCCACTACCTGCATAACGCGCACTCGGTGCTGCGCGTGCTGGCCATGGACGGGAGCCAGGCAGCGGAGATCCCGCTTCCCGGCTTCGCGTCCATCGGCGACGCGTGCGGGAACGGCCCGGGGCTGGCTGGTCGGCCGGAGAGCGACCTCGTGCATTTCGGCCTGACGTCGTTCACAGAGTCGGGCTCGGTCTGGTCGTACCGGGTTTCCACCGCCGCGGCGCAGGAGGTGCGGCCCTCCACGGCGCGGATCGACCCCGCCAAGTACGTCACCGAGCAGGTCTTCGCCACCTCGCAGGACGGGACGCAGATCCCGGTCTTCGTCACCCGGCAGGCCGGCCTGCAGCCAACCGGCGACATCCCGGCACTGCTGTACGGGTACGGCGGCTTCGATATCCCGATCACGCCGTGGTTCTCGGTCATGCACGCCGCGTGGCTGGAGAGCGGCGGCCTGCTCGCGGTGGCGAACCTGCGCGGCGGCGGCGAGTTCGGCCGCGCCTGGCACGACGCCGGGCGCATGGGCCGCAAGCAGAACGTCTTCGACGACTTCTGCGCGAGCGCCCGCTGGCTGGCCAGCTCGGGCTGGTCGCGCCCGGACCGGATCGCGATCACGGGCGCGTCCAATGGCGGCCTGCTCGTCGGCGCGTGCCTGACCCAGCACCCGGAGCTGTTCGGTGCCTGCCTGGCCTACGTCGGCGTGATGGACATGCTCAGGTTCCCCAAGTTCACCGTGGGGCGGGCCTGGGTGGCGGACCTCGGCAGCCCGGACGATCCCGAGCAGTACCGCTGGCTGCGCGCCTACTCGCCGCTGCACAACCTGCGCAAGGGCCAGGCCTACCCGGCGACGCTGCTGCTGACCGGCGACCATGACGACCGGGTGGTGCCCGGTCACTCGTTCAAGTTCGCCGCGGCGCTGCAGGCGGCCCAGGGCGGCGACGCCCCGGCGCTGATCAGGATCGAGACGTCCGCCGGGCACGGCGCGGGCAAGCCGGTCAGCAAGATCATCGCCGAGTCGGCGGACGCCCTGACGTTCCTGCGCCTCGCACTCGGCATCCCGCCGCAGGCCTAGCGTCCGGCGGGTGCTCGTGCCCGTCCG
>DASPZH010000296.1:0-4802 GCA_035636335.1 Streptosporangiaceae bacterium | reverse complement strand
CGCGGCGCCGGTCCCCGGCCAGCCTGCCGGTCCCGGCGTCGGCGGCCAGCCTGCCGGTCCCGGCGTCGGCGGCCAGCCTGCCGGTCCCGGCGTCGGCGGCCAGCCTGCCGGTCCCGTCGGCCCCGGTCACCCAGCCGGGCCCGCGGGCCCGGGCGAGGGCGCGGCCGGGCCGGCCGTGGCGCCGCGCGAGGACGCGGGGCGCCCGGCGGCGCCCGGCGTGCCGCAGGTGCCGTTCTCGCAGCCCGAGCCGGGCGCGGCGGCGGCCCAGCGCCCCGCCGCGAGCACCGGGGACGGCGGCCAGCCCCGGGCGGTTCCCGGATCGGCCAGGCCAGGCCAGCCGGGCGGCGCCACACCAGGCCCGCGGCCGGGAGCGCCCAGGCCGGGTCCGCGCCCGGGCAACAACCCGTTCAGCCCGACGGGGTCGGGCATGGGATCGGCCCGCAGGCCAGGCCCGCCGGGAGCGGCCGGGCCGTCCGGGCCGGCCGCGCCTTCCGGTTACGCCGGCGGGGCGCCTGGCCAGGCTGGACGGCCGGGCGGGCCGGGAGCGGCGGGCGGGCCACGGCCGGCCGGACCGCGCCCGATGGGCAGGCCAGGATCCGGCGGGCCAGGCGATGGCGGACGGCCGGGCGGCGTGCGTCCCGGCGGTCCGCGGCCGAACCCGAACAGCATGCCGCCGCGCCCGTTCGCGGGCCGTGGCGGACCGGGCGCCGGCGCCGGCGGCGGCGCTGGCGGTCCGGGCATCGGCACCAGGCCGGGCGGCCGCGGGGGCCCGGGCGCCGGGCGCGGCGGTCCCGGCGGCGGCGCGCCGCGTGCCGGCGGCGGACCGCCGCGGCCGGGTGGCGGCGGCCGTGGCCGCGGTGGCACCCAGGGTGCGTTCGGCCGGCCGGGCGGGCGGCCGTCCCGCGGCAGGAAGTCGAAGAAGCAGCGGCGCCAGGAGTTCGACAACATGCAGGCGCCGTCGATCGGCGGCGTGTCGATACCGCGCGGCAACGGCCAGGTCATCCGGCTGTCGCGGGGTGCGTCGCTGAGCGACTTCGCCGACAAGATCGGGGTCAACCCGGCATCGCTGGTGCAGGTGCTCTTCCACCTCGGCGAGATGGTGACGGCGACTCAGTCGGTCAACGACGAGACCCTCCAGCTACTCGGCGCCGAGCTGAACTTCAACGTCCAGGTCGTGTCGCCGGAGGAGGAGGACCGCGAGCTGCTCGAGACGTTCGACATCGAATTCGGCGAGGACGAGGGCGACGACTCCGACCTGGAGGCCAGGCCGCCGGTGGTGACCGTGATGGGTCACGTCGACCACGGCAAGACCAAGCTGCTCGACGCGATCAGGCACACCAACGTGGTCGCGCACGAGGCGGGCGGCATCACACAGCACATCGGCGCGTACCAGGTGAACGCCGAGGTGGACGGGCAGGAACGGGCGATCACGTTCATCGACACCCCCGGTCACGAGGCGTTCACCGCGATGCGCGCCCGCGGCGCGGAGACCACCGACCTGGTGATCCTGGTCGTGGCG
The DNA here is from genome assembly GCA_035636335.1 of Streptosporangiaceae bacterium. Taxonomy (GTDB): domain Bacteria; phylum Actinomycetota; class Actinomycetes; order Streptosporangiales; family Streptosporangiaceae; genus Chersky-822. The sequence continues at coordinate 3,283 of DASPZH010000296.1, read as the reverse complement.
GCCGACGACGGCGTGAAGCCGCAGACCACCGAGGCGCTGAACCACGCCCAGGCGGCCGGGGTGCCGATCGTGGTGGCGGTCAACAAGGTCGACAAGGAGGGCGCCGACCCGGCCCGGGTGCGGGCGCAGCTCACCGAGTACGGCCTGGTCGCCGAGGAGTTCGGCGGTCAGGCGCTGTTCGTCGACGTGTCCGCGCGGAACGAGACGGGCATCAAGGAACTGCTCGAGGCCGTCGTCCTGACCGCCGACGCCGAGCTCGACCTGCGCGCGAACCCGAACCAGCAGGCTCAGGGTGTCGCCATCGAGGCCCACCTCGACAAGGGGCGCGGGCCCGTGGCGACCGTTCTCGTGCAGCGCGGAACGCTGAAGGTCGGGGATTCGATCGTCTGCGGCGACGCTCACGGCCGGGTCAGGGCGATGCTGGGCGACAGTGGCGAGCAGGTGGCGGAGGCGCGGCCGTCGAGGCCGGTCCAGGTGCTCGGCCTGACGGCGGTTCCCGACGCCGGCGACAGCTTCCTGGTTGTCGACGACGACCGGGTGGCCAGGCAGATCGCCGAGCGGCGCGAGGCGAGGGAGCGGACCGCCCAGTTCGCCCAGCGCCGGCCGCGGGTCACGCTTGAGGACCTCGAGTCCGCGCTCAAGTCGGGTGCGCGCGAGGAACTGCTGCTGATCATCAAGGGTGACGTGTCGGGCTCGGTCGAGGCGCTGGAAGACGCGCTGCTCAAGATCGACGTGGGCGAGGACGTCGTGCTGCGGGTGATCGGCCGCGGCGTCGGCGCGATCACCCAGGACGACGTCAACCTCGCGATCGCCTCCGACGCCGTGATCATCGGCTTCAACGTCCGGCCGGCCGGCCGGGCGGGCGAGCTGGCCCAGCGCGAGGGCGTGGACATCAGGTACTACTCGATCATCTACCAGGCGATCGAGGAGATCGAGGCCGCGCTCAAGGGCATGCTGAAGCCGGAGTTCGAGGAGGTGCAGCTCGGCACGGCCGAGGTCAGGGAGGTCTTCCGGGTCCCCAGGATCGGCAACGTGGCCGGATGCATCGTCCGGTCGGGCACGATCACCAGGAACTCCAAGGCCCGTCTGGTCAGGGATGGCGTGGTGGTCTCCGACAGCCTCGCCGTCGAGTCGCTGCGCCGGTTCAAGGACGATGCCACCGAGGTCCGCGAGGGCTTCGAGTGCGGTATCGGAGTCGGCTACGGCGACATCAAGATCGGCGACGTGATCGAGACGTTCGAGATGCGGGAGAAGCCGCGTACGTAAGGCAGCGGGGCCGGCCCGCTCGCGGCCCGGCCCCCACCCGGCGGCCCGATTCCGCGGCGGGCGCGCCAAGCCCTGACGGAGGTGCCCTGGCGTGTACGTGGGTGCGCTGACTCTGGACGTGCTGTTCGGCGACGTCAGGTCGCTGAAGCAGAAGCGGTCCGAGGTCAGGCCGCTGATCGCCGAGGTACACAGGAAGTTCCCCGGCCTGGCGGTCGCCGAGACCGGGCACCTGGACCTGCACCGCAGGACGGAGATCGGCGTAGCCGTGGTGACCTCGACGGCGTCGCACGCCGTCGAGATGCTCGAGGCCTGCGAGCGGTTCGTGGCCGCGCGCCCGGGCCTCGAGCTGCTGTCCGCGCGCCAGCGGCTGTTCAACGACGAAGGAGAGTGAGCAGGTATGGACCCGGCGAGGGCCCGGCGGCTCGCAGAGCGGATAAGCCAGATCGTCGCGGAGATGCTCGAGCGGAGGGTCAAGGACCCACGGCTGGGATTCGTCACGGTGACCGACACCCGGGTGACCGGCGACCTGCGCGACGCGACCGTCTTCTACACGGTCTACGGCTCGGCCGAGGAGACGGCTGCCACGGCGGCGGCCCTGGCCAGCGCGACCGGCCTGATCCGCTCCGAGGTGGGCAGGCAGACCGGGCTCAAGCACACCCCGTCGATCACATTCGAGCGGGACACGCTGCCGGAGGGCGCCCGCTCGATCGAGGACCTGGTGACCAGGGCGAAGGAAGCCGATGCCAGGCTCGCCGCGGCCCGGGCCGGCGCCGTGCCCGCGGGCGATCCCGACCCGTACCGCGACACCGGCGAGCCAGAGGACGAGCAACCGTGACGCCGCGGCGAGCCAGCCGCGAAGGGGGGCTGCGGCCCATGCGGAGAGCACGCCGCGGTGAGCATGGTGACGGCAGCCGGAAGTGGCTGACCTAGTGGCCGAGTCCGGGCTGGTCATCGTCGACAAGCCGGGCGGGATGACGTCGCATGACGTCGTCGCGCGGATCAGGAAGCTGGCCGGCACGCGCCGGGTCGGGCACGCCGGCACGCTCGACCCGATGGCGACCGGAGTGCTGGTCGTCGGGGTCGAGAAGGCCACCAGGCTGCTCGGGCATCTCGCGCTGACCGACAAGGAGTACGCGGCGACGGTCAGGCTCGGCCAGTCGACGGACACCGACGACGCCGAGGGAGACGTCCTGCCGGCGGCCGGCCCGGTCAGGCCGGTGAGCGGCGTCTGCGAGCAGACGCTGCGCGCGGCGCTGGCCGGCTTCACGGGCGAGATCAGCCAGGTGCCGCCGCAGATCAGCGCGATCAAGGTCGGCGGCCAGCGGGCCTACCGCCTGAGCAGGTCTGGGGCCGTTCCCGAGCTGTCCGCCAGGCCGGTCACGATCAGCAGGCTCGATCTGCTCGCCACCCGGCCGGCCGGCGACGGCCTGCTGGACGTCGACGTCGCGGTGACCTGCTCGACCGGCACCTACATCAGGGCCATCGCCCGCGACCTCGGAGCTGTCCTCGGCACCGGCGGCCATCTCACCGCACTGCGCCGGGAGCGGGTCGGCCCGTACCGGGTCGGCGATGCGAGAACGCTCGACCAGCTTGCGGGCCGGTTCGAGCTGACCCCGCTGGCCCAGGCCGCGGCGGCGGCCTTCAGGTCCCTGCATCTCAGTGCCGAACAGGCCAGGCTTGTCTCGCACGGCGCCAGGCTGCCGGCGGCGGCTGCCGGGGAGCATGCCGGGGCAGCGGGCTTCGGGAGTGCCGCGGGCGCGCGGCCTGATGCGCCGGTCGCCGCCTTCGCCCCGGACGGCAGCCTCACCGCGCTGCTGGTGCGGCAAGATGATGAAATGCGGCCATTGGCGGTATTCGTGCCATAAGGCGGCGAAGGTAAGTCACGCGCGGAAGGCCCGGGCTACTTCGGTCACTTGGCTGCGCGGAGCCAGACGCCGAAGGCCTTGCCGTTGCTCCACAGCCACGACGGCTCTGTTTCACGCAACGGGGCGGATGCTCACGGCCACCCCGGTCCTTG